>CACZOW010000173.1 GCA_902782885.1 uncultured Ruminococcus sp.
CTTTACTGGCGCCTTTTCGACCGCCTTTATTCTGTGTATAAGAGCATTCGGCCCGCGGAAGGGTTTACGTGGGAAATGAGGCTTTAGTGCTTGGGTAAATGTCGGCAAAGAGCCTGTTCTTCATGATCCTGTAGCCGCAAATCGAAAAATAAGGAATTGCGGCTACACCTTCGTCCCGTTCCTGTAGCCGCAAATCGCAAAACAAGGGATTGCGGCTACACCTTCGCCCTGATCCTGTAGCCGCAAATTTCAAAACAAGTAATTGCGGCTACACCTCCGTCCCGTTCCTGTAGCCGCAAATCGCGGAAAAAGGAATTGCGGCTACATCTTCGTCCGGTTCCTGTAGCCGCAAATCGCAAAAATAAGGAATTGCGGCTACACCTTCGCCACGTAGCGCAGGAAGTTGTGTTGACACCTGCCACGTAGCGCAGGAGGTTGTGTTGACACCCGCCGCGTAGCGCAGGAAGTTGTGCTGACACCCGCCGCGTGGCGCAGGAGCGTGCGTTGACACCTGCCGAGGGGCGCGTAAGCTCGGTATTGGCCCCGTTTTTCCCGCCCGGGAAGTCCGCCGGACAAAATTGAAATGAAAAGTGAGAAAATGAGAGAAAATGCGAAAAACAAAGAGAAAATCAAAGAAACAGAGATATATTTCAATTTTAACGCAAAAAGTGCTTGACAGCGGCGCGGCGCTGTAGTAGAATGCGCTTCGTTCGCCGCCGAAAGCGGGGAAATGTTAATCAGGAGGAATACCAAGCTATGGGTACATATTCAGCTAAAGCTGCGGACGTTGACGCGGCGAAGAAGAAATGGTACGTGATCGACGCCGAAGGAAAGACCCTGGGAAGACTGGCTACCGTCGTTGCCACCCTGCTCACGGGAAAGAACAAGCCCGAATTCACGCCGAACCAGGACACCGGAGATTTCGTTATTGTCCTCAACGCGGATAAAGTCGTGCTTACCGGCAAGAAATACACCGACAAACTCTACCGTCACCACACCGGTTACGCCGGCGGCCTGAAGGAAGTCAACTACAAGGAAATGGTCAAGCGCCATCCCACTTATCCGGTAGAATCCGCGGTCCGCGGCATGCTCCCGAAGAACGCGCTGGGCCGCCAGATGTTCAGAAAACTTAAGGTCTACGCAGGTGCGGAGCACGAGCATCAGGCTCAGAAGCCCGAGACTTACGAGCTGTAAGAGCGGTTTAGGAGGACACAGTCATGGCAGATACATATTTTGCAACAGGTAGAAGAAAGAAATCCGTCGCCAGAGTCGAACTGCTCCCCGGCAACGGCACTGTCACCATCAACGAGAAGAGCATCGACGAGTACTTCGGCCTTGAAACGCTGAAACTCATCGTTCGCCAGCCCCTGGAACTCACCGGCAACGCCGGCAAGTTCGACGTCAAGTGCAAAGTCACCGGCGGCGGCTTCACCGGTCAGGCGGGCGCCATCCGTCACGGCATCTCCAGAGCGCTCGTGGAAGCGGATCCGGACAGCAAAGCTACTCTCAAGCAGGGCGGTTTCCTTACCAGAGACCCCAGAATGAAAGAGAGAAAGAAATACGGTCTCAAAAAAGCGAGAAGAGCGCCGCAGTTCAGCAAGCGTTGATCTGGTCTTTCAAGTGTATTTCAGAACCCCGGATGCAAATTCGGGGTTCTTGTGGATTATAGGGGCTGCGGGGGAGATCCCGCCCGCGGCGTGCGCGGAGACGGTATGACGATGAGCGCGAGATCCGGCTTCAGAAAGCGAACTACAAAAAGCGCCGCGCAGACAGTGCGCGAGGGCGTTAAACTGGCCGAAGCATTGCGGCCGGGCGATATCGTGCTGCTCTCCGGCGATCTCGGCGCGGGCAAGACCCACTTTACCAAGGGCATCCTGAAGGGGCTCGGCGCGGCGGAAGACGCCGTGAGTCCCACGTTCACCATCGTCAACGAACACCGTACCGGCCGAATGCCACTGATCCATATCGACGTGTACCGGCTGGGGGATATCGACGAACTGTACGAGATCGGATTCGACGAGTACCTTACCGGCGAGGCGGTCACCGTGATCGAGTGGGCGGACAAGTTTCCGGAGCTGGCGGAGTTGCCGGGGCGGGTATTCCGCGTCGACATCCGGCGCCGCGACGACGTTGACCCCGACCGGCGCGAGATACGGACGTACCTGCCCGGTCCCGATAACGGGGAGGACAATAAATGCTGATCCTTGCTATTGACACTTCATGCGCCAACGCGGGCGTCTGCCTGATGCGCGACGGCAATGTGCTGGGCGCGGTATCGCAGGCGGACAAACGCACGCATTCCGTAAAATTGCTGCCGGAGATACAGGCGCTGCTGGAAGCCTGCGGCCTTTCGCCCGCGGATCCGGATCTGTTTGCGGTCACCACGGGCCCCGGGTCGTTCACCGGCGTGCGCATCGGGGCGGCAACGGCCAAAATGCTGGCGTACGCAGCCGGCAAACCGCTGGTCGGCGTCAATACGCTGGACGTGCTGGCCGGGGAGACCGATCCGGCGCGCGCCCGGGACGAATATGTGCTTTCGCTGATCGACGCGCGCAATCTGCGGGCGTACGGACGGCTGTACCGCGGCGGACGGCAATTGACCGCCGGCGCGGTGGATAAAGTCAGTGTATTGATCGGTTCGCTTCCGGAAGAAGCGAAGGGGCAGAAAATTATTGTCCGCGGCGATGCCGTGCTGAACCCCGGAATCCGCGCGGAACTGGCCTCAAACGCCGGGTTTGCGTTCGTGCCCGAAACGGATAAGGCGTATCCGGATCCGGCGGTCCTGGCGGCAATGGCGGGGCAAATTTTTGATTCCGCCCTCGGCGATGCCGCGCGTTTTGCGCCCGAGTCGCTGCGTATCGAATATATGAAAGATTGGTGATGTGCCGTGACCGTGCAGGGAGTCAACGACATCAGATCCATGCTGCCCGGTTTCGCACGCCTGGAAGCGGTGTGCTTTTCCGAGCCCTGGAGCGAGAAGATGCTCGCGGAATCGCTGGATTCCGGTCTATATATATTTACTTTCGTTAAGCAGGGCGAGGAGCTCGCGGGGTACGCGTGCGGCGTGATCGCCGGCGACCAGGGGGAGATCGAGCGCATCTGCGTACTGCCGGAATTCCGGCGGCGCGGTCTCGGGCGGCGGATGCTGGATGAGCTCAGGATCGCTTTCGCGGCGGCGGGCTGCGGGTCAATGTTCCTGGAAGTCCGGGCCTCCAACGCGCCCGCGCGGTCAATGTACGAGAAATACGGGTTCCGCGTTACCGGCAAAAGGCCCAACTATTACGCGGACGATGACGCGGTGCTGTACGGGACGGTGCTGTGAGTTGGACAGACTGAAGGCGGCGCAGCAGGGGATCATTGACGCCGGACCGGCGGCGGGCAGCGCGCTGCTCGTCGGCAGCGGCCGCGAACTGATTTTTGAAAACTACGCGGGTATTGCCCGCGCCGACGGTACGCCCGCGGACGAGACCACGCTCTGGCATATGTATTCCATGACCAAGGCGGTAACGGTAACCGCGGCGCTCATTCTTGTCGAGCGCGGTCAATTGTTTTTGGACGCTCCCGTAAGCAATTATATCCCGGAATTCGGCGCTTGGGCTTCCCGCGGCGACGCGTCAAATCCGCGCGGCATTGTTCCGACGGTCAAAGATCTGTTTACGATGACCTCCGGACTTTCGTATTTCGGCGGGGACGAGACGAACGCGGAGCGGGAGTTCTTCCGGGCGTGGGAAGCGGATATTGACCGCGGCGAGCCCTGGGGGACGGTAGGATTCGCGCGCAAGCTGGCAGCGCTGCCGCCCGCGTTTGAGCCGGGGACAAGGTTTCAGTACGGATTGTCCCACGACGTACTGGGCGCGGTCATCGAGGTGATCTCGGGCGTGACGCTGGAGGATTTTTGCCGCCGGGAGCTGTTCGGACCGCTGAAAATGCGCGACTCATACTGGTGTCAATCCGTGCCGGTTGACACGCGCCCGCGCCTCGCCGAATGTTTAAACAGGGGTCAGACCCCGTGCTTAAAAAACGCGTATTTTGCGGCGCCAATGCCGGGGTGCCCAGTGCCGGGGCATCCGGAGATCCGCGACCCGAAAATGTTTTCCGGCGGTGCGGGGCTGGTGACAACGGCGCGGGATTACGGCCGCTTTCTGAACTTTCTGCTGAACGGCGTTGTGAACGGTGCGGATGGCGCGCGGGGGCGGAGCGGAGATCCGCCGGCAATACTGAAACCGGAAACATTAAGACTGCTGTTGGCTCCGGCGCTCACGGCAGGGCAGCGGGCAACGTACAATCTCCCCGGCGCGGACCGCTGTCACTTTGGGCCTGAGTACACGTACAGCCTGGGAATGCGGGTGCTGGAGCGGCCGGATATTGACCCTGCCCGCGGGGGAATGCGCGAATTCGGCTGGTCGGGCGCGCTGGGGACCTGGTTTTTTGTTGACCCCGAGGACGGCGTGTGGTTTTTGTATCTGCATCAGCACGCCCCGGCGGAGCACGCGCGGTTCATACCGGAACTGCGGCGGGTGTTTTATGAAGATCTGAGGCAATGACCGGAACTTGAAATGACCTGAACTTGAGAGGAGTATTTTTATGGCATATTTCGGCGATACGGTGAGCGGTGCGGCGGTGAAAACGGCGCGCGTAGGCATTTTCGGCGTAGGACACGGCACGTACTGGGAGCAATTCCCGGGGCTGCGGGAGAAACTGCTGGAATACCACGGCATGTTTCGCAAAAAGGTCGAAAACTGCGGCGTGGAAGTCGTTGACTTCGGGATGTCCGATTCATCTCAGGCAGCGTTCGGGATCCGGACGCGGATACTGGAGGCGCAGCCGGATCTGGTGTTCTGCAATATGTTGACCTACGCCACTTCGTCGGTGTTCGCGCCGATCGTGCGGGACGTTCGCGTGCCGATAGTATTGACCGCGCTGCAGCCTCTCCGGCACATGGACTACAAAAACGCCAGCACGCGCCAGCAGCTGGAAAATGACAATATCTGCTCTGTCCCCGAGTTTACCGGCGTGGCGGACCGCATGGGCGGCCGGATCGCCGACGTGATAATCGGCACGCTCAGCGGGGACAACGAAGCCGACGCCCTGATCGCCGAATGGTGCGACGTGGCGCGGGTGCTCCGCGGCCTCAAAGGAGCGCGCTTCGGCCTGATGGGACATGTACTGGAGTCAATGTACGACATGCACGCGGATCCCACCGCCATCGCCGCCGCGTTCGGCGTCCATGTGCCGCTGCTGGAGCCGGAGGAAGTGCTCGAACTGGCGAAACAGGTGACGGAAGCGGAGATCGACGCCCGTTCCCGGCTGATCGAAGCACAGTTCGACATGCCGGATCCGGTCTCCGACCCGGTAACGGCTAAGTTGACACCGGAAGACCTGCGCAGCGCGGCGCGCGCTTCGGTGGCGCTGGACCGCTTTGTCGCGGACAACGCGCTCTCCGGCCTCGCGTACTACTACGGCGGTCGGCCCGGCTCGGAGATGCGCGATCTGATCAGCGCCTTCATCGTCGGCAATTCGCTCCTTATTGCCCGGGGCATCCCTATGTGCGGCGAGTTCGATATAAAGACCTGCATCGCCATGTTCATCATGGACCGCCTGGGCATGGGCGGCAGTTTCGCGGAATTCCATCCCTTCGATTTCGATGAGGATTTCATTTTCGTGGGGCACGACGGGCCGCACCATCTGGCGGTGGCGGAAGGCCGGCCGGTGCTGCGCAGCCTGCGCAAGTATCACGGCAAACCCGGTGCCGGCGCGTCGGTGGAATTCAAGCTCCGCGAAGGACCGATCACGATGCTGGGCATAACGCAGACGGGCAGGGGGCAGTTCCGGTTCGTCGTGGGCGAAGGCTGGTCAAAACACGGCCCGATCCCGCCCACGGGCAACACCAACACCCGCGGCTTCTTTGAACCCGATACCCGCACCTTCGTCAGAAAATGGGTAATGGCGGGGCCGACGCATCACTTCGCTCTGGGCGTAGGTCACCGGGCGGAGGCAATACGCAAAGTCGCCGATGCGCTGGGCATCGAATGTGTCGTGATCAGGTAATAAACCCGTATTGCATTTTTATATTGTTTTTTTATCATAAAAATAGTAAAATATTACCGGAAGTCACGGGGCATTCCCGGAGTTACTACTCTGCAGGAGGTACACTATGTTTTGCAGCAACTGTGGTAAGAAATTAGAAGACGGCGCGAAGTTTTGCCCTGAATGCGGCGAAGTGTTCGCACGTGATGCGGTAAACAACGCTGCGCAGGAAGGCGCAGAAGCGGTCGATGCAGCCGGCAGCGAGCTCGGAGAGGCCGCGCAAAACGCGGCGGCAGCCGTTGACGACAGCGCGACGGTATATGTCGGAGATATTGACAATAACGTGAACGCCGCGGCGGTATCCATTGACAATCAGGCGGAGGAAGCCGAGCGCGAAGCCCGCAGGATCGAAGAAGAAGCGGCCGCGCAGATCGCCCGCGCCAAGGCAAAAGCGGAAGAAGCCCGCGCGAAAGCCGAGGCGGTAAAAGCCGCTCAGATGGAGAAAGCCCGCGAAGAAATGCGCCAGAAAGCCCGCATCGACGCGACCGAGGCGGTGAATCTCGCCAATTATAAGATCTCCCAGGCCGCGCAGGTCACCGAGACCCAGAAAAAAGCGGAAGCGGAGGCAATGCTGGCTCACCAGAAAGCCCAGGAAGTGATCAA
>CACZOW010000174.1 GCA_902782885.1 uncultured Ruminococcus sp.
CAATACTTGTTTATGTTACTGCGGGCACCTCATACCGGCTGTACGTCAACGGCCGGTTCGCGGCGCACGGTCCCGCGCGGACAACGGAGAACTATCTCCGCGTAGACGCGGTGGACGTCAGCGAACTCGTGAAAGCAGGCCGCAATATCTTTGCGTTCGAAGTGTTCCACTGCGGCAATCCTTACGGGGAATATTCCAACGATATTGCCCGCGGCAAAGCGCTGCTGCAGGCGGAGATCGTGCGCGTGCGTGGTAATGAAGGCAATAACGATAATTCTGCGGAATTGATCGACTCCACATCCCCCGAATGGACGGCCATCCACCTGTCGCAGCGTGTGCGGCGCGCGGAGCGGATATCCCATTGCCGCCAGAGTGCGGAGAACTACCGCCTGAACGCGGGTTATTTTGCCTGGCGCACGGCGCCCGAACTGTGCAGGGATGCGGCGGCGGAGGTCGATTGCGGGTACGATTACCTGCCCAGATATATGGCGATGCCGTCGTTTGAACGCGCAAGCACCGGACGTGTAGTGGAATTCGGCGGCGCGGTAGTTAATAAAGAAAAAGAGATCCTCGAAGACTGGTTCTGCCGCAATTCGCCGGATTATTTCAAGGTGCCCATGGAGCGCCCCGTACTGGACTACCGGCGCACGGAGGAGATCCCGGCTCCGGCGGGTATGTGCTTCCGTGCGGACGGCCGCGGCGGGATGGTGGTGACGGGGATCGCCCCCGATGCTACGGCATTTATCCATTACGATCTGGGCAGACTGTACCTGGGCTTTATTACCGTCCGGGTCAATACCGCCCGCCCCTGCGTGCTGGATATAGTGCATCGGGAGAGCTACAACTTTTATGATCATAAAGATGAGATCGCCGGCGGCGCCAATCCGGTCACCCGGCTGCATCTTCCGGCGGGCCGGACCGAGTTCACCTGCTTTGAACCGGCGCTGGTTCGGTACGTGAAACTGTATGTGCGTCCGGAAGGAAGCGTTGACGGCGGCTGCGGGTCCGGAAACGCGGCCGATATATACGACTGCACGGGTGAAAACACGCCGGAGATCTATATTGACCGCCCGGAGGTGATCGACTATTCCACTCCGGACACGGAAGCGGGCGCGTTCCAGTGCAGCAACGACGACATAAACCGGCTGTACGAAGCCGCGCGGCGCACTCTGAAACTGAATACGCTGGATATCTTTATGGACTGCCCGGAACGGGAGCGGGGCGGCTGGCTCTGCGATTCGCTGTGGACGGCGCGCGCGTTCAGCATGTTCATGGGCAATACCGACGTGGAGCGCGCCTTTATTGAGAACTTTTTGCTGACGCCGGCGGAGTCAATGTGGCACGCCTTTTTCCCGGAATGCTACCCCGCGCTGAAGCCCAACTACGACGCCTGCCCCGGCCTGCTCACCTGGAGTTTCTGGCTGATGCTGGAACTGTGCGAGTACGTGGAGCGCTCCGGCGATATTGCCTTCGCACGCGCGCACGAGGATCGAGTAAAGGCGTTCGTTGACGGCAGCCTGGAGCTGACCGGTCCCTCCGGTCTTTTGGAAAATCTGCCGTGGATCTTTATCGACTGGTCGCTGGCCAATGAGTATTGCCGCCCGATCTCCACGGCGGCCAATGCCCTGTACGCCCGCATGCTGCAGGAGCTGGGCAAATTGTACGGCCGCGACGAATGGGTGCTAAAAGGACGCAGTATGAGATCGATCCTGCGCACCGTTCTGGCGGGCAGCGACACCGAACCGCGCGACATCAGCGGCTTTCTGCCGGACGCGCTGGAATTCCGCGACGGCAGGCTGCGCACGTGCGGTTCCCGTTCCGAAGCCGCGCAGTATACGATCATATGGTCCGGGCTGTTCGACCGAAAGGAAATGCCGCGCTATTTCTGGCGCCTGATCCACACCACCGGGCCGGCGCGGGAATACGAATGCGACACGCACCTGGGCAAGGCGCAGCTGTTCATAGGGCTGTGCATACGCCTGGATATGCTGGCGAAACTGGGCGAATATGACGTTATGCTGCGGGAACTGCAGGCAATATACATGCCCCAGCTGCGCGAAGGTCCGGGCACGCTGTGGGAGAATCTGGACGTGATCAACACCAGCCGCTGCCACGGTTTCTCCGCTCACGCCGGCGTGCTGCTCACCCGGGACATACTGGGTCTGGGCGAACCGGACGAGGTCAATAAAACTGTCCGCATCGACCCGCATCCGTGCGGGCTGCGCTGGGCGAGGGGCGTTGTCAACACCTCCGACGGCCCCGTTTCGCTGTTCTGGCGCCTGGAAAACGGGGAACTGAAGCCGCAGCTCAGTCTGCCGGAAGGCTGGCGCGCAGTCTGACCTTTCCTAACGCATCGGAAAAGCGTGAGCCGCAAAAACGCGGAGCCGAAAAACGCAATTGACAACGAGGCGGCAGAGAGTATAATTAGCGAGTTAACTGTTAACACGTTAACGACGCAATACGAGAGG
Source organism: uncultured Ruminococcus sp. (assembly GCA_902782885.1). Lineage (GTDB taxonomy): Bacteria > Bacillota > Clostridia > UBA1212 > UBA1255 > UBA1255. The sequence continues at coordinate 2,469 of CACZOW010000174.1, forward strand.
AGGCCGGGAGATGGCAGAGAACGCTTCGGATCGTCCGGAAAACCGGCTGAAAGAGACCGTGATGCTGCTGGGCTGCGTTGACCGCGAACACCGCGCGCTGATAGAGGCGCAGGTGGAACAGCTGGGCGTGCACCGGACGCAGCACATGCTGCTGATGTACGTGGCGCGCAATGAAGGCGCCGCGCAGCGCGATATTGCCCGCGCGTTCGACGTGAGCCCCTCGGCGATCGCCGTATCGCTCAAAAAACTGGAGGCGGCGGGCCTGGTCGAGCGCGTGAGAAAGGAAGGGGACGACCGCACCAACAGTCTGTTCCTGACCGGCGCGGGGCGCGAACTGGTGTGCAAATCGCGCGAGCTGTTCCGGGAGGCGGACGAAGCGATGTTCGCCGGCTTTACGGAAGCTGAAGTGCACGAGTTCACGGATTATTTATTAAGACTCAAGCAGAATATCAAGCGCGGCTGCGGTCAGCCCGCCGGGTGTACGCCGTTTGAGGCAGCGCAGGAGGTAATGGAGTCAACATGAAACGGTGGTTCAAGTATATCAAACCGTATCTGGGTTATTTCATATTCGGACCGGTGTGCATGATCGTCGAGGTGATCGGTGAGGTAATTATGCCGAAACTGCTTGCCTCGGTCATCAACGCCGCCAACGACGGGACGCTGACCAATGAGAGCAGCATCGGGACTATGTTCCTGATGATCCTCACGGCGGTCATTATGATGGCGGGCGGCGTAGGAGGCGCGTATTTCGCTTCCAAGGCGTCGGTCAACTTTGCCGCGGACCTGCGTTCGGACATGTACAGCCGGGTGCAGGCGTTCTCTTTCGCCAATATCGATAAATTCTCCACGGGCTCGCTGGTGACGCGCCTTACCAACGACGTGACGCAGGTGCAGAATTTTATCGCGATGCTGCTGAGAATGGCGCTGCGGGCGCCGGGCATGATGATCGCCGCGCTGGTGATGGCGATCCTGATAAAGCCTTCGCTGTCTGTGGTGTTCGCGGTGAGCATTCCGCTGATGCTGCTGACGCTGGTGTTTATCGTGCGCACCGGTTTTATGCGCTTTTCGCGGATGCAGGAGAAGATCGACGCGCTCAACTCCAACGTTCAGGAGAACGTGACGAACGTTCGCGTAGTCAAAAGTTTCGTGCGCGAGGAATACAGCGGGGAAGGCTTCCGCAAGGCCAACAAAGAGCTGAAAGATTCCGGTATCCGGGCAATGTCCGTGATGATCTTCCTCGGGCCGATCATGACGCTGTTTATGAACGCCACGATAATTGCCGTCATCCTGATCGGCGGCCGCATCGTGCTGCGGGGCGGTATGTCGGTGGGCGACCTGTCCGCGTTCATAACGTACGTGACGCAGATATTGTCCTCGCTCCTGATGATCACGTTCCTGATCATGATCTCGTCGCGCGCGATGGCGTCCGGCAAGCGTATCAACGAAGTGATGGATGAGAAGCTCGACGTTACGGACGAAAACGCCGCGTGCCCCGACAAGAAAGTCGAGAACGGCGAGATCGAATTCCGGAACGTGTCGTTCCGCTACTATAAAGACAGCGAAGACGAGGTGCTGAGCGATATAAATCTGAAGATCCCGGCCAATTCCATCGTGGGCATCATCGGCTCCACCGGTTCGGGCAAAACGACGCTGGTGTCAATGATCCCGCGCCTTTATGATTGCGACAAGGGCGAGGTGCTCGTGGACGGCGTCAACGTCCGCGATTACTCTCTGGTCAATCTCCGCGACGGCATCGGCATGGTGCTGCAGAAGAATACGCTGTTTTCGGGGAGCATTGCCGACAACCTGCGCTGGGGCGATGAATTTGCTTCGGACGAAGAGATGCGGCGGTTCGCGGGCTACGCGCAGGCGGACAAGTTCGTGAGCACGTTCACCGAGGGTTACGATACCCAGCTGGATCAGGGCGGTACCAACGTTTCCGGCGGTCAGAAGCAGCGGCTGTGCATTGCCCGCGCGCTGCTGAAAAAGCCAAAGATATTGATCCTGGACGACTCCACGAGTGCGGTCGACACCGCTACCGAAGCGCAGATCCGGCGCGCGTTCCGCGAGGAGCTGCAGGGGGCAACAAAGATCATTATTGCCCAGCGCATCTCGTCCGTGCGCGACGCGGATATGATCGTCGTGGTCAACGAGGGCCGTATCACCGGCATCGGCAAACACGATGAACTGCTCCGGGACAACCTGGAGTACCGCGAGATCTACGAGTCTCAGAGCGGAAAGGAGGAGTGAGCCATGGCACGTAGTTTGGAACAGCTCCAGAAGCAGTACAACAGTGCGGCCGCGGCCGCGCGGGGCATGATGCCGGGCGGCGGCAGAAGCCGCGCTCTGGGCGCAAAGGGTAAACCGAAAAACACCGCTCAGACGATCAAACGCCTGCTCTCCTACCTTAAAGGCTACCGCGTGCGGCTGATAGTAGTGCTGATATGCATGCTGGTGAGCACGGTCACGTCTCTCTGCGGTTCGTATCTTATGGCGCCCATTATCAACCGGCTGACGCGTGAAGTCAGTCCGGACACGCCTTTGAAAATGTCCGGAACAGAGCGCGTCGCGGACGGCATCATTCAGTCGTTTACCAACGGCAAGACGGATGCAATGTCGTACATCATGGCCGCGGTGCTGTTGCTGGCGGCGGTATACACTGTCGGCATCCTTACGTCGTACATCCACAGCCGCATGATGCTGCGCACGACCCAGGGAGTGATGGAAAAACTGCGCAACGATCTGTTTGCGAAGCTGCAGAAACTCCCGCTCCGATACTTCGATTCCAAGCCTACCGGCGAGATAATGTCGCGGTTTACCAACGATATCGACAACATCGAAGCCATGGTGAACAACTCGCTGACGTCGATGTTTTCCGGCTTGATCACGCTGGCCGGGGTGCTGGTGTTTATGATCACCACCAACTGGGTGCTTACGCTGATCACCGCGGCGTTCGTGCCGATCTTCGCCTGGGGCGGCGCGGCTATCGGCAAACTTTCCCGCAAGTATTACAGCAGCCAGCAGGCGGCGCTGGGCGCGGTCAACGGTTATATCGAAGAGACGGTCACCGGCCAGAACGTGATCAAAGTGTTCAACCACGAGGACGAATGCGAAGAGGAGTTCGGCAAGCTGAACGGGGATATGCGCGGCAAGCAGTTCCGCGCCACTTTCTGGGGCGGCGTGATGGGCCCGATCATGGGCAACACCTCTCAGATCTCCTACGCGGTCACCGTGGGCATCGGCGGCGTGTTTATGGTCGCCGGCCGGTTAACGCCCGGCGGCCTGGCGGTATTTGCGCAGTATTCGCGGCAGTTCGCCATGCCGATAAACCAGATCTCGCAGCAGATGGCAACGATCTTTTCGGCGCTGGCCGGCGCGGAGCGTGTGTTTGAGGTCATGGATACCGAACCTGAACTTCCGGATGCCGCGGATGCGCTGGATATGCCGGATATGAAGGGCGACGTGGTGCTGGACAACGTCAGCTTCGGCTACATTCCCGGCAAGACCGTACTGAAGCATATCAGTTTGTACGCCAAGCCCGGTCAGAAGATCGCGTTCGTGGGTTCCACCGGTGCGGGCAAGACTACCGTCACCAACCTCCTCAACCGCTTCTACGATATTGATGAAGGCACCATAACCATCGACGGCGTTGACATCCGCAACATCAAGCGCGACGTGCTGCGCCGCAACATCGCAATGGTGCTGCAGGATACGCACCTGTTTACCGGTACGGTCATGGACAATATCCGCTACGGCCGTCTGGACGCTACCGACGAGGAAGTCATCGAAGCGGCCAAAACTGCTTCTGCGCACAGCTTTATTATGCGCCTGAGCAAGGGTTACCAGACCGTTATCGAAGGTGACGGCGCCAATCTGTCTCAGGGTCAACGCCAGCTCCTCAACATTGCCCGCGCGGCAATCACCAAAGCGCCCATACTGGTGCTTGATGAGGCAACGTCTTCCGTTGACACCCGTACTGAGCGCCATATCGAAAAGGGCCTCACGGAGCTTATGCAGAACCGTACCACTTTTGTGATAGCTCACCGCCTTTCCACGGTCCGCAACGCCAACGCCATAATGGTCCTGGAACACGGCGAGATCATCGAGCGCGGCGACCACGACGATTTGCTCGAACAGAAGGGCAGATATTACGAACTGTACAACGGCCTGACTGAGTTGTCGTAAAATTGGCCTTGCAGAAATCAAAACCGGCTGCGGAAAGCCTCTCGTTGTTGGGGCGGGATCCGCAGCCGTTATTGTTTTTGCCGGGTGTAAAAATACGTGGGAGGGCGGTCTTTGTCCGGCTCTGGTAAGATAAGATAAGATCGGTTAAGATCAGATCAGATCTGGTCCGGCCGGATCAGTACCGGTAGTTTCGGGTCAGTTCAGGTCATCGAAAACCCATGTGCCGGAGCCCAGTATCTGAGGTTCTTTGCCGCTCCATTCGAACACCGCCTGCGTGTTGGAGGGAACGGTAACGGTGCAGCAGTATTTAACACTGTCGATAGGTTTATGGTATTCGACTTTAATGGTGCCATACGGAGAGTCATACGAAACATCGATGCTCGGCACACCGTCCAGCCTGCACGGCTTTATGCGGAAGCGCCGGAATCCCGGCACCAGCGGCTCAATACCCGCGAGGCATGTAATGTAGCTGTACATGAACCCGCCGTGCATCGGATGGTTGTAGGACGCAACGCCTTTTGTGGTATCTTTCTCAACGAAATGCATGTCCGGCTCTTCCCACATTGATGTTCCGCCGGCATCCATCATGGTCCCGAAGCTCGGTGAGAAACGGTTGAACAGGAACGACAGCGCTGCATCCCCGTATCCGGCCTTCATCAGCGCGGGTACCAGGTATTTGTTGCCGTATATGCCGGTGGGCATCTCGAATTTCTCGTCCCGGATGGTCTGCACCGTGTTCTGCAGCAGCGAAGCGTACTCGCCTTCGGGGTAGGTGCCCAGCAGCAGGGCAACACCGTCGGAACCCCAGTATCCGTAAGTATGGCGTTCACGGTCATAGAAATGACGGTTCAGCGCGTCTTTGATCTCAGCGCACATGTCCAGATATTTCTGCTCGTCCCCGAAACCGAACGCTTTGGAGATCTCGCTCATACGCAGGCAAATCTCGTAATACATGAATGTAGAGGAATGGGAGACAGGCATGCGGCGGGGATTATTATTGCCGCCTGCCGGATCCCAGTCGCCAAGCCCTTCGGATATAATGCAGTCATTGGCGCGGTTGGTCTCGTGATCTACCCAGCGGCGCATCATGTCGATGTTCTCTGTGATGACCGAGCGGTTGCCCGTATACTGCCACATGTAGTAAGGAATAATGATCTGCGCACAGCCCCACAGCGGAGACGCTTCGCCGCAGCCGCGCTTGCCCGGCGAGATCATCTGCCAGGTGCCGTACACTTCGGTGGTGGTGCGAATATCATTAACGTATTTTTCATATGCCGCGGTCATATCATAGTTCAGGAGCGCCCAGTTGGACACGACCTCCGCATCGCCCAGCCAGCCGCATTTTTCGCGGGCGGGGCAGTCTTCAGGATAGCCATGGTAATTGGAGCGGAACGTGTTGTCCATGATGCCGTGCAGCTTGTTCAGATCCGCGTTTCCGGAATTAAAAGAAGAGATACGCTTGAGGTCGGTGGACAGCGCAAGCCCTTTTATCATGTCCGCCTCAGGCATTGTTCCGTAACCCCGGCTGAGATCATGTATGCCGGTGATCTCTACGTACCTGAAGCCGTGATATGTGAACCGTGGCCTGTAGATCTCTGTTTCGGCATCGCCGCGGGCAATGTAAATCTCCTGCTGGATACACTGTGTGGCAAATGCGCCGGTAGAACGGTGGTCAAGGGCGCCGCCTTCGTTGAGCGCCTCCGAAGTTCTGATAACGTACACCGCGCCGCGTGGCGAGTGTGCGGGTATGCGCAGTTCGTATATTCCGGCAAAATTCTCACCCAAATCGAATATCCATGCACCGTCTGAAGCGCCGCTGGCACATTTAACGGATATAGCGGGTATTTCGCGGATGATCTTTACAGGAGGCATCAGGCAGCCGGTCAAAGCGCCTTTCGGAGTCTCATCCTCTACGACGGATTCCCAATCTTCCTCAGAGGACGCATACATACCGAAGTCCGGCGTTTCCAGGCGGCAGTCGTAAACTTCTCCCGCATAGACGTTGTTGGCAGAGATCGGGCTGTATTTGTACTTCCAGTTTTCGGTGTCAGTTACTATAGTCTGCGTCGTACCGTCTGTGAAACGGATGCGCAGCACGGCGATGGCGCATTCCTTGCCATACACGAAACCAGTTGAACCCCAGACGCGGCTCTGAGAATAGAAGCCTTCGCCAAGCCAGACGGCAAGTGCGTTGCCTCCGGGGGCAAGCAGCCCTGTGACGTCGGTACCGCGGTAAAGTACGGTCCGTTCATAGTTAGTGGCAGGCGGGTCAATATAGTTATCGTCCGTCCTCTGCCCGTTGATATAAAACTCGCCGCATCCGAGGCCGCAGCCGTACAGGACGGCCTTCGCAACCGGTTTTTCCGGGATAATGAATTTAGTTCTCAAATACGGAGACCAGCCGGAAATATGTTTCTTTGGTCTGATCCATTTGGCACCGCGCCAACCGTCCGTTGAAAGACCGGTTGCAAACAGCAGGGCCGCGGAGGCGGTCTCTCCGTGATTGTCTTCAACTTCCACTTTGCAGCAGTATTCGACCTCCGGATCAAGTACAAGGCCTTCAGCGCGAATGTCAACGCTTTCCGGGCTCAGCACCGTACCCGAATCGAACACTGCGCTTCCGTTCAAAGCAACAATAATCCTGTAAGATATCTGAAAAGTATCGCTCTTTTCCGAACGCATTTTCCAGCCGAATCTCAGGCCCGAAACCGGCGCGGTCAACGTCGTGTTCACTCCGTTAACAGTCAGATCGTAAAGTATCATATTTATCACCCGTCCTTTGCGGTTTTGCTGATGCTAATATATCATATTACAGTGCGGTTGGCAACCATGTTTAGTCGTGCCGTCAGACGATACGCACTTATTTTGCAGTCTATCGACGTGTCGGACTGTTCAGTCGATCGGCACAGCGCTTTTAACGGTCGCCATATCCGGAATAGATTCCGCGGCGCCTGCTTTTGTTATCGAAAGGCCTGCGGCTCTGCCTGCGAGATCCATTGACTCCGCGACGGAACGACCTTCCGCCATTCCTGCAATGAAGTATCCGGTAAACGTGTCTCCGGCACCGGTGGTATCAACGCGTTTGCCGTAAGTATACGTCCGGCCGGTATATGTTTTACCGTCCGCGAGGCACAGTGCGCCGTATTTGCCCAGCGTCATTACGATATTTGACCCGGGGTATTTCGCGTGAAGCGCTTCAAGAACATCAGGCGCATCTATGCCTGAAACGCCTGCGAGCGTTTCTGCTTCTCCCTGGTTGACTATCATCCAGTCCAGCAGTGCAAGTCCGTCATATTCCGTGAGCGCGGCAGTGATGGGAGAGGGATTCAGAACGACAGTCATCCCTTTTTCGTGAGCGCGGTGGATCAGATAATTCACATTTGAGATCTCGTTCTGCAGGAGCAGACAGTCGCCCGCGTCAAAATGCGAGAGCGTTTCATCTATCTCATCTGTTGTAACACAGCTGTTGGTGCCGCCGTATATGATAATGCAGTTCTCTCCGGAACCGACCACCTGGATAATGGCGTGACCGGTGGGAACGGTGCTGTCGATCCGCAGATAATCGCAATTTACTCCGGCATTTTCAAGAAATGTTTTAAGATCAATGCCGTCCGCTCCGATCTTGCCCCCATGGTAGATCTCCGCCCCGGCCCGTGCCAGCGCAACGGACTGATTAAGACCTTTGCCGCCGGTGTGGAGTGCACAATCAGCTGCGGACAGCGTCTCTCCGGCTTTTACGAAAGCCGGCATCCTGTACACGTGGTCAATGTTCAATGAACCGTAATTCAGTATCTTCATGGCGAAACCTCTCTTTCAGCACTCGGCGGTGATAAGCACCGGGCAGTGGTCGCTCAATATCATTGCCGCTTCATCAGTGATAACGCGATACGAACCGATGCGGATCTTACCGCCCCGAAAAACTATGTGGTCGATAGAATATTTGTTTTCTTTATTTGAAGGCTGCGCAGGGACATAAAGCCCCGACTCTGCATCATATCGCGGATTCTTATGATCTGTGCGGACAAAATCCACGCGCTCCGCGGCATACAGTGATGAACAGAAGATCCCATTTGCAGCAAGTATCTCAAATGCACCTGATCCAATGTCACAATTGAAATCGCCCCCGCAAAACGCGGGTATTTCAGTTCCGGCAAGGATGCGGATAAATTCTGCCAACTCAGCTGCGCTCTTCCGCCTGACTTCGTTGCCTTTTTCACTCTGAGCGTAATATAAATGAGTGGAAAGTGCCGCAAAAGACTCGCCTCCGGTTTTGTCTCTGAGTACTGCGCCGCTGACTGATTTAGACAGGTAGTCATTGGGACCGGAATACAGTCTGAACAGACTGCGCAGCTCCTCGAAACGATTGGAATTGTACAGCAGCGGAGTGTAGTTAAGAGGGTTTCCGCCGAGGTCCGGAGCGCTCACTGCATAACCGAGCGCAGGCAGACCGATCTTCATGACGTCGCATTCATGCCAGTGGGGATGAGCTTCCTGAAGCATCAAAATATCAGGGCGGTAGCGGCTTACTATTGACATCAGCGCACGGTCGCGGCCCCGCACGGGGTTGCCGAACACATCCGCCCAAATATTGCTCGTCATCAATGATAATTTCATCTTGACCTCCTTAAAATGAGACAGACATTTTAGTCAGCGATCTCCGCCGATCCTGCTGCTGAGCCATACATAAACGCCCGCTGTCCAGCCCAGAATGGCCGGCGTTTCATATTCTGTAGTCACGGAGACTGCTTCATTGGCAGCGTCGTACTTCTCCCACAGAGATCCGGTAGCGTCGAAAACATTCTGCACCGTGTGCAGGTATTTCGCGGCAACCCGCTCCGCGTCGCCTTTCAGCCCCGCGTTTTCCAGCGCCGTGTACGCAAAATAAACATTTGAAGGCCACATCGCCGGATAATCCCACTGAAGATATCGGGCATTTTCGCCCCTGTACTCGCAGCTTGAAATACCGTAGAGCAGTTCCAGACGGCGCAGTACCTCGGACGCGGATGCCGGGTCGCTGTCTATGCCTAACGCGTACGGATAGAAGGAGATACAGCTCAGGACAGGGGAGAACCGGTCCGATTTGAAGTCATAATCATAGTATATGCCGGTCGAACTGTCCCGCAGGTATTTACGTATTTTATCTTTGCGGTCGGAGGCGGCTTTGCGCAGTGCCGCGGCTTCTTTGTTTCTGCCGCGGATCGTCAGCATTTCGGACGCTTTGCTCTCTGCGTCGTACAGCAGACAGTTAATGTCCAGGTGCACGTATCGGCTCGGTGCGAATCGCTTTTCGCCGTACGGGAAGCGCGGGTTAAAATCCCAGCCGCTCTCCGCAATGGAATAGAGTTCGTTCGCCAATTCGGCGCCTTCTTCGGGCGAGGCATACTTTTCACCGACCCGGGCCGCCAGCCAGCCCGCGGAACTGTACAGCATCTGTCTGGTACAGTTGTTGCCGAACGCGCACAGCCCGTCGAATACGGTCCTGTCTGTTTGAAAAAAGTTCAGTTCCCGCAGTATAGCGTCAATATATTTATCGATTATTGCGGGATCGTTTCGGAATTTGTAAAGATCGTATACCCCGCGTGTGAAAAGCGGCGGCTGCGAACGGTCCAGCAGATGGTTTGCGTTGGGCATGTAACCGAGATTGTTTATAAACCAGCATATTATGTCCAGGTTGTTTTCCGCTTGCGCGTCCCTGCCGGTAAGCATCAGGCCCAGATTTGTGAAATAAGTATCCCAGTAGTAAAAGTCTGTAAAAGTATCGCGAGCGCATGGCACCGTAAACGGCTTCGGCAGTCTCACCATGCCGTGGATCGTGTCTTCCGGCTGACGAACGGTTTTGTCCCAGTTTTCTTTGATGTATTTGATTATACGGTCCTCCATGATTATCCCCCTTTTTACTGTAATTACGCGAGCGAGTCGCGCGCAGGTAATCACCCGGATCGCCGTCACGCGATCCAGCAGTTTTCGTCCAGAAATATTTGTTTTTTTAAAAAGTCGCTGTTGGGAGCGAGCGGTTCTTTCTCAAGCTTTCCGGTCCGGTAAAGCGCGTGTAATTTGATCAGCACAAGGTTCTCGTCAGTGTCCGTCACACCTGCGATATGTCTGGCGTCGTATCCGTATGCCTTAGCCAGATCCAGCACCGCGTCGTCGTCCAGCAGCAGATGCGCGGCGAACAGGTTGGCCTCGTTCTCGCTGATGCTGACACTGTCGAAAAAGCCGAATTCGCGCATGCAGTTTCCGGCGGCCAACTTTCGGTGCAGTGTGTCGTGCCCGAGTTCGTGCGCCAGCACAGTGTTCATCTGACGGCGGTCAAGTTTGCTGTTAACTATTATGATACGGTTCTTCCAGTTATACGTGTATAACCCCAGCAGCCGATCCAGCTCGCCGCTGTAGAACAGCTTTATATTCTGATCTTTTATAATCGTCAGCGGATCCCGCGAGCCGGCTCTGGCCGCCAGCCGGTTTGCCGCTTTGTATATTTCAGAAGCTCGGCTCAACAGACTCACCTCCGTCCGTGCCGGCAATTCTTTTATCCCTTGTATTTCCTTGGCGTGTATTTATCCACATTCTGCTGTTTGCACTCCCAGTACGCGTCCTGAAGCGCACGCATCACGCCGTCTTTTTCCTGCTCTGTCAGCTCGCCTCCGGCGAACAGACTGCGCATATTCTCGATCAGTTTTTCTGCCTGCTTGCGGCCGTGGAGCCCGTATTGCGCGTGTACTGCTTCCACGAACTCGTCGTTGTCATTGTGAAGTTCGCCCGGCTCCACATTCAGCACTCTCGCCAGCAGGACATAAGTGTTCGGATTTTTGGGGTGGGTGCGTCCGATCTCATAATTGGATATGGTATTTAATCCGAGCCCGGTCAGTTCCGCGAGCTCCGTCTGGGTGTATCCGCGGTCCAGACGCAGCTCCCTCAGCTTCTCTCCAAAGGTCATCGGCGTCAACTCCTTTCTGCTTATATATTGCCTTAGTACGGTGCGCGCCCGTCGGCCTGCGTGGGCAATTCACAAATTATTCCAAAATAATTTGTGAAAACCTGTTGACATTCACAACATGCCGGTGTATAATCGGCTCACAACTCACTTGTGAATGGTGAGGCGATTATACAACAGAATTGCGAAATTGTCAACACCATTCACAAAAAAGATTTCGACAAAATTCGACATGGCACGCGGCCGGATCCGGGGAAGGAAGCGGCCGGCTGCGTGCAACGCAGGGAGGTAGTTTAATATGGAATTTAAAAAAGTATATGTAAATGTAGTTGCCGAACACGGCGCGGACGGCAGCTGCAGACCACGCGCTATCCGGCTCGATACCGGTCAGTGTTTTGATGTTGATAATATGAAACAATGCTGCAGGGCGGCCGGCACCCGTGCGGGCGGATCGGGACTGAGGTATACTGTCACAGTCTGCGGCCGGGAGACATTTCTGTTCGACGAGGGCAACGGCAGATGGTTCGTAGAGATGAAAGTACCGGAGATGCGGGCTTAAAAAAGCGGTGCCCGGGGGAGCAGCGCGCCGCTGAAGGCTGTATCCGGCATCAGCCTGACCATTTTGTTTCGCAGTACGCGCATCGATATACTTTATTGGCGCGGTCTGTAAGTTTGAATACCTGAGCAAGTTCCTGCTCGGAGGAGGTGATACAGCGCGGATTTTTGCAGCGAATAACGTTGGTGAGCGTTTCGGGCATATCGATAGAACGCTTCTCTACAAGTTTGCCGTGGCGGATAAAATTCACCGTCGCGCCGGGATCCACGAAGCCGATAATATCAATGTTGACGGGGATATCCGCGTCTATCTTGATAATATCCTTGCGGCCCAGTTTACGGCTGACAACATTCTTGATGAGCGCGATCGATACGTCCAGCTCGTCCAGGCCGAGAAGTCTGTACAGCTTCATGCCCTGTCCGGCGGTGATGTGGTCAATAACTATTCCGTCCTGAATGGAATCAATATTCATATTCGAACCTCCTGTAGTTTCGCGTATGTGAGGGCAATATCCGGCGTGCTTCAAACGATGCGGCCGGCGTCCCGAAGCAGCATGAGCATAAGCGCCATGCGCATGTACTTGCCGTTCAGGACCTGCTTGAAATAGCAGGCGCGCGGATCGTTATCCACGGCTACACTGATCTCGTTGACCCGGGGCAGCGGATGCAGCACGCACATATCCGGTCCGGCGAGCCGCAGTTTGTCCGGCGTTAAAATATAGCTGTCTTTCAGGCGCAGGTAATCCTCTTCATTGAAGAATCGCTCGCGCTGTACCCGCGTCATATACAGCAGATCGAGACCGGGCAGCGCCGATTCCAGATCGGTGGTCTGACGGTACGGGATGCCATTCGGTTTAAGCACACTGTCTTTGACGTAACTGGGCAGCTTAAGCTCCTCAGGGGAGATCAGCACGAATTGAACGTCAGGATACCGGGAGAGCGCGTTAATCAGTGAATGTACGGTGCGGCCGAATTTCAGGTCGCCGCAGAACCCGACGGTCAGACCGCCCAGACGTCCTTTCTCGCGGTAGATGGTGAGCAGGTCTGCCAGGGTCTGTGTAGGGTGGCAGTGCCCGCCGTCTCCGGCGTTGATCACCGGGATGGACGCATTATGCGCCGCGACCAGCGCCGCGCCCTCCTTCGGGTGGCGGATGGCAATTATATCCGCATAGCAGCTGATTACTTTCGCCGTGTCTGCTACGCTCTCGCCCTTTGATGCGGAAGACGTGGCGGCGCCGGTGACGGACAGCACATTGCCGCCCAGCTCGTACATTGCCGCTTCAAAACTGAGGCGTGTGCGGGTGGAAGGTTCAAAAAACAGCGTTGCCAGCTTGAGTCCGCGGCACAGTTCCGCGTACTCTTTCGGACGCGCGATTATATCCTGCGCAGTGGAGATCAGGGATTCGACTTCCTGAACGCTGAGATCGAGAATATCGATGACGTGTTTCATATATAGCTCCTTTGTTATGCGTTTATCCAGCTTTCGTCGGAGGGATCATCCCGGAAGCGCAGCAGACGCACCCGATCTGAATCGGTTATATATCCGGACCGCGCAGCGACATCTGTTATGGTGTCAAAGTCGGTCAGAGAAACATTTTTAACTCCCGCGGCGGCCAGCCGTTCCAGGCCTGCCTTCATGCCGTACGTGAAGATGGAGGCGATGCCCAGCACTTCCGCACCGGCTTCACGGAGGGCATTTACAACTTCGATCGCACTGCCGCCCGTGGAGATCAGGTCCTCAATGACGACGACCTTTTGTCCGGGTTCCAGCCGCCCTTCTATGCGGTTCTGGCGCCCGTGGTCCTTGGAACCGGAGCGCACATAGCCCATCGGCATGTTCAGAAGGTGACCGGTGATGGCGGCGTGGGCAATTCCCGCCGTCGACGTACCCATAAGCACTTCGGCATCGGAGTATTGCTCGCGCACGGTCTGGGCAAGACCGCGCTCCACATGCAGCCGCACTTCCGGCGCCGTAAGAGTGAGACGGTTGTCGCAATAGATCGGGCTTTTGATACCGCTTGCCCAGGTAAACGGTTCGTTCGGCCGCAGAAATACCGCGTGGATATTCAGCAGGTCGGCAGCGATCATTTCCGCAGTTATACGGTTTTCGGACGCTTTCAACGGTAAGGCTATGCTTCCGACAGCATCTGCCGCGGCAGCTTCTCCGCAGAACTCTGCCGTTGCCCGCAGGTATGCCGCCACCGGATCAGCTGCACCGGTGATCGGCCTTCCCATAACGATATAATCCGAGCCCAGCGCGGCAGCCTGAGCAGGTGTTGTCACACGCTTCTGGTCGCCTACGGAGCTCTCCGGGAAGCGCACACCGGGCGTCACTGTTACGAAATCGCTGCCGCACGCACGGTGCACATCCGTTGCCTCCAGGGGAGAGCACACAACGCCGTCCAGGCCTGCTGCCTTGACGTTCTGCGCGTACTGCATCACCACGGAGCCGATGGGCTGCGGGATCAGTATCTCCTCTTCCAGCGCGCGCTGATCGGTGGACGTAAGCTGCGTAACGCCCAGCAGTAAAGGACGCGTGCCGTCCGGACGTGTAAGGCCTTCCAGCGCCGCTTCCATCATCTTGCGTGTACCCGCGGCATGCAGGTTGCACATGTCCACATCCAGCCCGGACAGCACCGCCATCGCCTTCTTTACTGTATTCGGTATGTCATGCAGTTTCAGGTCCAGAAAGATGCGATGGCCGCGTGCTTTGATCTCACGCACGATCTGCGGGCCTTCGGCGTAGAACAGTTCCATGCCGATCTTCACGAACGGCAGCACACCGCGCTCCCGGAAACGGTCCAGAAACCTGAGCGTCGTGGTCTTATCCGGAAAATCGCAGGCGATGATAACAGCTTTACCCATATTGTCGTTCCTTTCTTTCGAGTGCCCCTGCCGGGCATGTCCGTCCCGGGATGATGATCACCGGGGCAGGCGGGGCGCAATGCGTTTTGTATCTTTACTTCAGGCGTCCGTGACCGGCAGGGCGCCGCGTATTTAAAGCGTTTCGGCGCCTGAGCTTCCCGGCGCCTTTGCACCTGAGCTTCCCGGCGCCTCTGCGCTTCAGCGTCTCAGAGCGGCGCCGATGATGTCGGTTATGTCGTTGACGCCGAGCTCCGTCAGAGCAGCGGGCAGGTCGCGCACGATCTTCAGCGAAGCGTACGGATCCACCAGATTGGCCGCGCCGACCTCCACGGCGGTTGCCCCGCACATCATCATCTCCAGCACGTCCCGTGCGGATGAGACGCCGCCCATGCCTACTACGGGCACGCGCACCGCCTGCGCTACCTGGTATACCATCCTGAGCGCCACGGGCAGCACCGCGGGTCCTGACAGACCGCCGGTGGTATTGGCCAGCACCGGGCGGCGGCGTTTGAGATCGATCCGCATTCCCAGGAGAGTGTTGATCAGACTGATGCCGTCTGCACCGGCTTCTTCACAGGCGCGGGCGATCTCCGCTACGTCCGTCACGTTGGGGGACAATTTCGCCAGCACCGGCTTGCAGGTCACTTTGCGTACGGCGGCAATGACCTCCGCGGCCGCCGCCCCCGAAGTGCCGAAACTCATGCCGCCGCCGTGGACGTTGGGGCAACTGATATTGACCTCGAACCAGCCGATCTGCGGCTCGTCATCAAGCAGTGACACGGTGGATACGTAATCATCAACGGAAAAACCGCTGACGTTGGCCATGACCGGTTTGTGAAACACCTGCGCAAGGCGAGGCAGCTCCACTTCTTTGACCGCCCGCGCGCCGGGATTCTGCAGGCCCACGGCATTGAGCATGCCCGCAGGGCATTCCGCGATGCGCGGTGTGGGATTGCCGAAGCGCGGCTCCGCGGTGGTGCCTTTGAAAGAGAACGAGCCCAGCTCGTTTATATCGTACAGCTCGGCGAACTCATAGCCGTAGCCGAAGGTGCCGGAGGCGGGAATGACCGGGTTATCCAGTCGTATGCCGCACAGACAGACGGCGGTGCTGACAGCGCCTGCGCACGCGTTAATGTCGTTCTCAGGCGTCACCATAGGATCTCCTCCTTCTTCAGCACCGGACCTTCGCGGCAGATGCGCTTGTTGCCGGTGAGCGTGCGGCAGCTGCAGCCCATACAGGCGCCGAAACCGCAGCCCATACGTTCCTCAAAACTCAGCTCCCCGGAGGTGACGGTCGCGCGGGACACCGCGCGCAGCATCGGCTCCGGACCGCAGGTGTAAAAATACGAATAGCCGGAGGGCAGGTGATCGGTGACAAAACCTTTGAGGCCGTAGCTGCCGTCAACTGTGCACACCGTCACACGGCCGCCGCACAGCTCGCGGAACTCGCGTTCGCAGAACACGTCGCCTGCGGAATTGAAGCCAAGCACCACAAAAGGCTCAGCGCTGCGGCGTACCAGTTCGCGGCACAGCCAGTACAGCGGAGGCACGCCGGCGCCGCCGCCGATCAGCAGCGGGGCGGGACCGGCGGCGGAAAGATCGTAGCCGTTGCCCAGGCCGGTGAGCACATCCAGCATTGTCCCCGGCGAGGTGCGGGAAAGCGCAGCCGTGCCTTGCCCCACAACTTTGTATATCAGGCGCAGACGGCCTTCGCTGCAATCGAATACGGACAATGGCCGGCGCAGATAAAAACCATCCAGCCGCAGGTTCACGAATTGCCCCGGCGCCGCTACCGCGGAAGTGTCTCCGGAAAGCGACAGCAGGTACACGCTGTCGGCGATCGGACGGTTATCGGTAATCTCAAATACTACTTGTTTCATTTCTTCTTCTGCAGTTTGATTATCAGGACCGTGACGCCCGCGCCGATACCGAGAGCGGCGACGGCGATCAGGATCAACACCCACACCGGCACACCGCCGGGGCTGTTCCGGCGGCTGTCCTTGCCTCCGCTGCCGTTGTTATTATTGCTGTTGCCGCTGTTTGTCGCTTCCGGCGCCGGAGTGGTATCCCCGGGCAAAATTATCGGTTCAGTCCCGGAGCCCGTTGCCGCCGGTTCGCCGCTCCCGCCCGGCTCGGCAGTAACATCCGGACCGTCAGTTGCCCCCGGCTCGGCAGTAACATCCGGACCGTCAGTTGTCCCCGGCACGGCAGTAACTGCCGGCCCGTCGGTCGTTCCGGGATCGACAGTAACGTCCGGAACGTCCGTTGGCCCCAGAGTCACACTGTCCGCAGCCTCAAATATGGCGAAGAATTTGTACCCGCCGTCCGTGGTGCGGAAAATAAGGTCCGAAGGATTTTCCCGCAGCACAAAATAAGGCAGTGTCTCGTCCGTCGTGATCAGTTCGCCGTCCGGACTGCCCAGACGCCACTCTTTGAAAACATACCCGTCTTTGGCGTTGACAATAAAACCGCCGGAGCCGTATTCATACTCATCCGGGGAGTACTCAGCATGTTCCGCGAAAGAACCGTAACCGTAATTGCGGGGACAGACCTCTCCGCTGCCCTTCGGATACACATCCGCGGCGGCATCGCAGACCCAGAACGCACGGACTTTCGTGGAAGCAGAAAGCGGCTTGCTGAAATCCAGATCGTTCCAGTCGAGCAGACTGATCCAGTAACGCAGCGTCAGGTGCTTTTTCACCGGATCCGCAGGCCGCACGGGTTTTTCACCCTTCCGGACCGCCTGAGCCGGCACATAACTGCCGCCGTACGAATCAAAAGTCAGTATGTAATACTCATCCGGGGACACGATCTCCACCGGCTGCTGCACGCTCTTCGTCACGCCGTCAGCCGTGAAACTTACCGTCACGGATTTATTCGCCGCGGTCAGCGCGCCGTCAGGCGAGAACGTCGTCTTTTCGGTCGCGTCGGAAGTGCTGCCGTCGGAATACAGCGCCAAAACCCGGATGCCTTCGCTGTCGAAGGCGTCACCGGGGAAGTATATCGTCTGTTGAGGCGGCATATTTATAATAAGCCCCGAGAGCGTGACCGACTGCTGCTTTTGCGACTTTACGCGCACGTACAGGTCGCAGTAGCCGCCGTCGTCGCCGGACTTGTAGATATAGTCCGGAGCTTTGCCGTTGACCGTGAAAGCGGGCAGATTTTTCATATCCCACTCGTAGCCGGCGTCGATATCATTCTCTATCTCAAATACCAGGTAGTACTCGCGGTCGGGATCCAGCGGTTCCTCGGTATCATAATACAATCTGTCCCAGAAGAACGGATCGGCGTCGCCGTTGTCCACCGCCAGATGCGTGCAGTACGGGTTCGGGTCAATATACCAGCCGTTTTTTGCCCGTTCGTAACCGAGCCGGCTGACTTTGCCCGCCTCCGGATCCAGCAGCAGGGAAGTGATATCGAACCCGGAATACGCGTCGTTCAGCGTCACGATACCTTCGTCGTATGTAACGGCAATGGTCCCGCTCAGCTTGCGCGGCTCTTTTATCTCCAGCGTGAATTCGCCGTATTTGGTGCTGTCGAACGCGGACGTGGCGCGCACGGTCACGGAGGTGGCAGGCTCTTCGCGGGCAATATACAGGCTTCCGGATCCGTCCAGACCGGAATCCGGATCGCCGAGCGTCGAGCGCAGGCTCCAGACCACGTCGGAGAATTCGGTGCCATGGACGATGGCGTCAAAATTGACCCACTGGCTGCGGTAGCCGACGCCGTCTTTCGCGTTGTGAAACACCATGATATCCGTAACGGCAACCGGCTCGTCCGAAACGTGGATCTCAGCATTTCTGCCGATCTCCGGGTACGCCGCGGAGGCGCAGCGGACCTCGAAAAAACCGACCTCGTCATTGCCCACGGTCAGCAGTCCGTCGGGCGTGACGGACGTGCCGCTGCTCTGGGCATCCACCAGAGTCCAGACGGCGCGCGTGTCGTTGCCCCCGATGTCCGGGATGAGCTGCTTGGACGTGCCGCGCTGCACGGCGAACCGGTCGTACTTCGGCCCGGCGGACCAGACCATTTTGTAGTCTTCGTGGTACTCCAGCGGCACGTAAACGTCAATATAATCCGGCTGTTCGCCGCGCGGGTCAACGATCTCCGGCGCCTTTCCGTTCACTTTGATAGTTGGCAAATGATTTATATCGAAGGAGTAACCGTCGCTCGAGTACCTTTCGATACAGATTCGCAGGTAGTACTTATTTGCTTTAGAGATCTTGTTCTCGGTATACGCCAGGGAGCTCCAGTACGAAGGATCAGTCGGGTTATATTTATCCACTTCCACCAGGCAGGTGTAGTAGTTCCCCGAATCGACGTACCAGCCGTCCGGGCTCGGGCCTTCATAATCGTACCCGAAATTCGTTATCCCGGCATATTTTAAAGCATCGGTCACGTTGCCGCCGGTCAGCTGCTCCGACAAAAAAATGCGCTTTTCGTCAAAAGTGATGTCAATGTTCCCGGTGATATACTTTACGCCTTCTTCGGCGTTCGCGCGGGGCGTTCCGGCTCCGTTGATCACCACGACCAGGGCCAATATCGCCAGCACTGCGGCGAGGCATGCGGTCAATCTGATGATTCCTGCTTTCATTTTCGCGGCACTCCTTTCGACTCCGATCATGCGTCAATTATACCCGAAACGCCGCGCGGTTTCAATCTTATTCAGCGTGCCGAAAAACCGATGCGTCGCGATCATGGGTCCGAAACAGACGCAGCCGAGCATATTCCACCAGAACATATGTTTCCACGAGGTGTGCGGTCCTTCGATACCGAGGCTGACTGCCTTCTCTTTAAGCTCTTCGGAGACGTTCGCCATCCAGACCAGCGTGTAGATAAACAGCGTCGGGATCCCCAGCAGATACGCCTGCCAGTATGGCCGGAGCTTGTGGCCGACAACGGTTTCCAGTTCTTTTTGCAGACCGCCCAGCGGCATATAGAAAAGAAAGAACAGCCCCGCCGTAAAGAAGTCAATAAACCCGAGCCAGAAGCCGGGGCGTTTCGTGTGTTTGAATTGCAAGTCTGAAGTCATGCCGCCGCCTGTCCCTGCTGTTGATCTGCGCGCAGTCCGGTTACGCCGATGCGGCCCGGTGCGCTGTTAATTATACCACATGTCGCCGCGTGGGGAATAAGATCTTTCTGCCCTTTTCCCGGCTTTTGCTTATTTTGTTAAGTGCTGACGGCCGCAATCAGGCAGACCGCGCGCTCGATGAGGACGGTCGCTCCTCCCGACCCGATCTGCGGCCGGGAACAACACGCTCGATGCGGTCGGCCGCTCCTTCCGACCCGATCCGTGGCCGGGAACAACACACTCGATGAGGTCGGCCGCTCCTCCCGACCCGATCTGCGGCCGGAAACAACACGCTCGATGAGGACGGCCGCTCCTCCCGACCCGATCCGCGGCCGGGAACTCGCCGGCCGCTCCGCATTCCCGATCATTTCGTAAGCCTTAGTGCACTGAATTTCTTGCAACCCGCCTTGTTTTCACTGTTTTTCAAGAAAGTGGGGATGCAGCTCGCTCATTTTGATGTCAGAGAAGGCGCCCACGTCTAACAAAACAGGCATTTTTTGAGATTTTGTTAGACGGGCAGGCCGGCTCTCGCTCATTTTAAACTCAGAGAAGGCGCCCGCGTCTAACAAAACAGATGATTTTCGGGATTTTGTTAGACGGGCTGGCTCACTCTCGCTCATTTTAAACTCAGAGAAGGCGCCCGCGTCTAAAAAATCAGGC
>CACZOW010000175.1 GCA_902782885.1 uncultured Ruminococcus sp.
GAAGCAGATAATCGACGAAGCGACCGCGGATCCGGGCGTGGTGCTGTTTATTGACGAAATACATACCATCGTCGGCGGCGGTTCGGTAGAAGGCGGCATGGACGCGTCCGCGCTGCTCAAACCCGCGCTGTCCCGGGGCCTGATGCGGGTTATCGGCGCCACCACGCAGCAGGAGTACAGGAAGTATTTCGAGCGTGACGCCGCACTTTCGCGCAGATTCCAGCCGGTCAGCGTAGGCGAGCCCGACGAGGCGGAGACCGCGGAGATACTGAAAGGCATTGCCCCGGCATATGAAGCTTACCACGGCGTGAAATACGACGCCGGCGCGCTGAACGCAGCAGTGCGGCTCGCCAAACGGTACATTACCGACCGTTTTCTGCCGGACAAGGCGATCGACGTCATTGACGAAGCGGCCGCGAGGGTGCGCACGGGCGGTCTTGAACGTTATTTCGAACGGACGGACGGTATTGACGCCGCATCGGGCGCGGACAACGCCGACGCGCTCTCCGAACTTGCCAGAGGCAAATATAAAGAAAAGATCGAACTGATCAAAAAGGGCAAATTTGAACTGGCCGGAAAAGCGGGACTCGAAGAAAAACAGCTTAGAGAACGGCAGAAAGCCGCGGAGCGCGCGGAAAACGGCGCGGCGGCCGAAACGGGAACGGATGTACCCGCGGAAGTCAGGCGCGTGACCGTTGAGGACATAGAAAAAGTGGTGTCCCGGTGGAGCGGCGTGCCGGTGGAGAAACTGGGCAAGACCGATTCGCAGCGGCTGCTGGAACTCGAAAAAGCGCTGCACCGCCGCGTGGTCGGGCAGGACGAGGCGGTCAATACCGTTTCCAAAGCGGTGCGCCGCGGCCGCGCGGGCATGAAAGACCCGAAGCGCCCGATCGGTTCGTTCCTGTTTCTGGGGCCCACCGGCGTAGGCAAGACGGAACTGGCCCGGGCGCTGGCGGAAGAACTGTTCGGCAGCGAAACGGCGCTTATACGGCTGGATATGTCAGAATATATGGAGGCGCACAGCGTATCCAAAATGGTCGGTTCGCCGCCCGGATATATCGGGCACGATGACGGCGGACAGCTCACCGAACGCGTACGCATGCAGCCGTACAGCGTGATATTGTTCGACGAGATCGAGAAAGCGCATCCGGACGTTTACAACATACTTCTGCAGGTGCTGGAGGACGGCATTCTGACCGACTCGAAAGGGCGGACCGCGGACTTTAAAAACACCGTGATCATAATGACTTCCAATATCGGCGCCCGGGATATTACCGACCGGCGTCACCTGGGTTTCAGCGACGATACGGAAGAAAACAAATACGAACAGATCGCAGACGCCGTCAGATCCGAGCTGAAAAAAGCGTTCAAACCGGAGTTCCTGAACCGCGTGGATGAAACGGTGATATTCCGGCCGCTCACCCCGGAACAGATCACAGAGATCGCAAAACTTCAGCTGGCACTTATAGAGAAGCGCAGTCTGGAAGCCGGCATCCGGACCGAGTTCGCGCCGGAGGTCGCCGAATGGCTGGCGGCGCGCGGCTACGATCCGCGCTTCGGCGCACGGCCGCTTAAACGGCTTATACGCAAGGAGATCGAAGATACTCTCGCGGAAGAAATGCTGCGGGTGCTGGCCGATGCGAAGGACGGCGGCAACGGAAACAGTGAAGCGGCAGGCGGGCCCGGCGCCGCGCTTAAGATCCGTATCATTGTAGAGGACGGCAGGATCGCCGCAAAGCGGGGACAATAATATGGCAAAGACAAAATCGGTTTTTTTCTGCACTCAGTGCGGATACGAATCCAGCGGCTGGCTGGGCAAATGCCCGGGCTGCGGGGAATGGAACACATTTGTAGAAGAGCCTGCCGAACGCAAGAACGCGGGCGGCAATTCGTTCGGATTTTCCGCGGGTTTTACCGGCAGTGCGGACGCCCGCGCGGCGAAGCCGGTGAGAATTGACGATATTGCGTACGAGAAGGGCGTGCGCGACTCTTCCGGAATAGGGGAGCTGGATCGGGTGATGGGGGGCGGCATTGTCCGCGGATCCCTGGTGCTGGTGGCCGGCGATCCCGGTATCGGCAAATCCACGCTGATGCTGATGATATCCGGGTATTTGGCGCAGAACAGCGGCACGGTGCTTTATGTTTCGGGAGAGGAATCGGAGAGTCAGATCAAAATGCGCGCGGAACGGCTCGACGTGCGGGGAGAGCAGCTGTACATCTACTCGGAGACGTCCGTTGACAGCATCGTAACGCAGATCGAGGCGCTTAAGCCGGCGTACGTCGTGCTGGATTCGGTCCAGACGCTGGAGGACAGTTCCGTCACTTCCGCGCCCGGGAGCGTAAGTCAGGTGCGCGAGATCACCGGGCGTTTCCTGCGCATCGCCAAAGTGCTGAATATAACAGTGTTTATCGTCGGCCACGTCACAAAAGAAGGCTCCATCGCCGGACCCCGCGTGCTGGAGCACATGGTGGATACGGTGCTGTATTTTGAAGGTGAGCGGCATCTGAGCTACCGCATTCTGCGTGCGGTCAAAAACCGTTTCGGCTCCACCAACGAGATAGGTGTGTTTGAGATGCGCGAAAACGGCCTGGCCGAAGTGGAAAATCCGTCCTCCGCGATGCTGGAAGGGCGGCCCGAAGACGCCAGCGGCTCGGCGGTCACGGCGGCAATGGAGGGCACCCGCCCCATGATGCTGGAACTCCAGGCGCTGATCTCTAAATCTTCACTGAACATCCCGCGGCGCATGTGCGCGGGTCTGGACTACAACCGCGTTTCGCTGCTGATAGCGGTGCTGGAGAAACGCGCCGGATACCGGCTCAGCGACTGCGACGCGTTCATCAACGTAGTAGGCGGTATCAAACTGAACGAACCCGCGGCGGATCTGGCCATCTGCGCGGCGATAATGTCGGCGTTCCGGGGCATCGCATTGCCGGCCCGCGCGGTGTTTATCGGCGAGCTGGGACTGACCGGCGAAGTGCGCGCTGTGAGCCACATCGACAAACGGGTGGGCGAGGCGCTGCGGCTCGGCTTTGACCGCATATACCTGCCCGCGGGCAACCGCAAAAACGCGTCGCTCAAAGACAGCGGCAATCTCATTTTCCTGGAGGGCGTCCGGGATATCGACTGCTGGGGCGATTGACCCGGCGGGACCGATTCACTAAAACGGGAGGTCAGATATGATGCTTGACGACGATTTTAAATTCTTCGAAGACAGAAAAAAAGTGATCGTTCTTGTGCACGACGGTTTTGAGGAGACGGAGTACATTGCCCCCGTGGACCTGCTGATGCGTGCCGGCGCGGAAGTGTTTACTTTGAGCATGACCGGGGACATGACGCTCCACGGCGCTCACGGCATTCATATCGAAGCGGATGCCCTATGGTCGGACAAAACTGACGCTTCCGCGTTCGATTGCGTTTTTTTGCCGGGAGGGGGCCCAAACTCCAAAAGTCTGCGGGATGACGAACGGGTGATAAACGCGCTTAAGGCCGCGGCGGCAAAAGGAAAACTGATCGCCGCGATATGTGCCGCACCCATCGCGCTGGAACGCGCGGGTCTTACCGCGGGGCGGCGCGTAACTTCTTACCCGGGCTGCCTGGAGAAAGAATCTGTCTGCCGCTATGAAACGCTGCCCGTGGTAAAAGACGGCAACATCATCACCGGCCGCGGTGCCGGCTGCGCCATAGATTTCGGTCTCGCGCTGGTGGAGGCGCTGTTTTCCGAAAAAGAAATGCGGAAGATCGCGCAGTCCACGATGTTTCCGCATCTCTGAATCCGGTAAAGTCTGTTTAAGACCTTAAGACCGCGCCTGCGTCGGCCCGGCGGTCAGATCACACTTGGAGCTCCCGCGCGCCGTCGCCTACAGCGCATACATAGAATTCGGGAACAATGCCGGTGCGCGCCTCGTAGCGTTTGCCCAGCCCCGCGCAGAATTCCCGGGTGAGGGCGGTGGGAACGATGTTGACCGTGCAGCCGCCGAAGCCCGCGCCGGTCATACGGGAACCCAGGCAATAGTCAAAGTACTGCGCCTCCTCAAACATCGCGTCCAGCTCGTTGCCGGTCACTTCGTACAGATAGCGTATTGAGTCGTTGGCCTCTTTCAGGATCACTCCGAAACGGGCCAGGTCGCCGGCTTTAAGAGCTTCCGCGGCCTTGTTGACCCGCGCGTTCTCGCGTATGACGTGCTCTACGCGCATCCGGATCACCGGCTCGGTATCCAGCACGCGCTTCGCGTCCGTAAAATCGCTCTCGGAGTAATCGCACAGGTTTGCAAACTGCTTTTCCGGCAGCGCGCGGTGCATGAGTTTAAGACCTTCTTCCACCTCGGCGCGGCGCTCGTTGTATTTTGAAGCGCCCAGAGTGTGTTTTTTGCGGGTGTTGGCCAGCACCAGCGAATAATCGCCCAGTTTAAGCGGCACGTATTCGTATTCCAGCGTGGCGCAGTTCAGCAGGATCGCGTGTTCGGCTTTGCCCATGGCGGAGGCGAACTGATCCATTATGCCGCAGTTGACGCCGCAGAACCGGTTCTCGGCGCGCTGACCGATGAGGGCGAGCTGCACGTTGTCCAGTTTGGGCCGCATCTCGGAATAATTGTCCGCCAGCGAAAGCAGCGCCAGGCCGGTGGCCAACTCGATAGAGGCGGAGGAGGACAATCCGGATCCGAACGGCAGCGTGCTGTCAAATACCATGTCCGCGCCGCACAGTTCGCAGCCCGCAGCGGCGAGCTCTTTCGCGACGCCCGCCTGATAGCTGCCCCAGCGCAGGGAACGCGCGGCATCGATATCGTCCAGATCGAATTCGGCCTTCACTTTCAGATCGGTGGCGTACATTCGGACTTTGCGGGTGCTGTTACGCCGCGCCAGCACGGTGTTGGACAATGAAAGCGCCGCCGGAAATACCCGGCCGCCGCAGTAGTCAATGTGCTCGCCGATGAGATTGACCCGTCCCGGAGCGCTGAATACACGCACGCCCTCGGTGCTCCCGAACACATCTCCGAATGATCCAAACAGTTCCGCAAATTCCATTTCAAACGTCCTCCCGGCAATTCAGCCTTGTAAAATTTATGCTAATAGTATATAATAATTCCGTGTTTTCGTACAGCGAAATTTTATTCGCGGACGGAACGGCTATTTGCGGAACGCTTTAAATGATATGGGGGATGTATGCGTTTTAAGATCGGAGACAGGCTTGCCTACCCGTTTTATGGGGCGGGCGTAGTGGAAGATATCACCGAGTGCGAGATACTCGGCGAGAAGCGCGAGTACTATGTACTGGCGTTTACCGGAAACAGGCTCAGAGTGAATATTCCTACCGACAAGGCGGAGGAATCCGGTCTGCGGCCGCTTATTTCCGCGGACAAACTTCCGGAAGTCTATGCGCGCTTTCTGAAGGAAGTCGTTCTGGAAGGTGAGACCTGGAGCAAACGCAACAAGACCAGTATGGACAAGCTCCGCGGCGGCGACATCCTGGAAGCCGTGGAAGTGTATAAATATTTCCGGCTCCGTGAAAGGACACGCAACCTTTCGGCGGGCGAGAACAAGATCTATAAAGGCGTGTACAATGCGCTGGTGAGCGAACTGGCGCTGGTGGAGAATGTGAGCACAGAGGAGATCGACTCCCGGCTGGACAAAATATTCGAGCAGCTTTGACAGGCGCCGGACCGTCCCTGCGCTCCGATTCAGGTGGTGAATCCCGTGGTAGATCCTACCGAGCTACAAAAACAGGAACTCAAAAAGAAGAAAGACGAACAGAACCGGCATTACGGCGCGTCTTATCTGGCGGGACTGCTGGGCGGCGTGCTGGGCGGCGTGCCGTTTATATTGATCTTTTTCGCGTTCCATGTCAGAAGCTGGCCGTTTATGATCCTGGCCGGCGTGGGCGTGTACACGCTGTATCTGTATTTTATCGACGTCAACGAACGCAACAGCAAACAGCTGATCTTTCTGGGGCTCGCGGATCTGACCGCGGTCATACTCGACCTGTTCTTCTTTGTGCTGATACAGCTCAGCCGGATGGGAGCGGGCATCACGTTCAAAAACGTGGTTGACACGTATTTCCGCAACCAGATGACCGTGGGCGGCGTGATCAATTACACGCTGTTCTGGCACCTGATGGCGCTGCTGTTTTCGGCGCTGGGCCTTTTCGCGGTGTGGCTGTACCTGCGTTTCGCGGTGCCGCGCTGGGAGAAGAAGCACGGCAGGACCGAAGCGGGGACCACCGGCTTTTCTTCGCGCAGATCCCGCCGCGACCGTAAGAAAAAGGTCGGCGGCATGAAATAAACGGTTCGGTGCGGTATGGACGGACAGATCGACAACGAAAACCATACAGAAAGCGGAGTTGACCGCGGCGTTGACCGCGAAAACATCGGCGCGGGAGCCGGTGTTGACAACGACTCCGGAAACGGCGCATTCAACGGCTCCGGCGGCCGGACGCGCCCGGAGCGCCTTCCGTTTACTTTCGGGAGCATCCTGACCGACGGCTTCTCCTGCTTCAAAGATAATATCCGCAGCCTGCTCCTGCTGATACTGGCCGTGACGCTGCCGATGGCGTTGATCCAGGTATTTATGATCGACCGCAATTTTGATTACAGCGGCACGGTGAACACGTTCATGGAACTTTACACCGCCGACGCGGCAAGCGGCGCCGAAAGCGAGATCTCGGGTGTCGCCTGGAAGATCATGCTGTACCTGGGCATAAGCGCGCTGATCTCTTCTGTGTCGCTGATCACGGAAGCCGGCGCCATAATACTGGTAGGCCGGAAGCACGGCTGGATAAGAATGACCGGAGAATCTGTCACGGAGCCGTTAAGCGACCGGGAACAGCCCGGCTTTTCGGCACTGTTTGAACTGGCGTTCCGCAGTTTTCCGAAACTTTGGCTGACGATGTTTTTTGTGCGCTTCTCCGTGTTCATGGGGTTTATGCTCTGCTTCATTCCCGGAGTGCTGCTTTATTACGTGTTCCAGTTCTCCGCGTTCAGCGTGGTGTTCTGCGGGCTGTGGGGCAGAAAGGCGGGATTCGTGTCGTCGCTGGCCACCCGCGTGTACCCTAAACCTTCGCTGATATGCGCGCTCACGTTTTTTGCGGTATCCGAGGTGCTGCTCGGGCTGGCAATATCCGCGCTGGCGTCGCTTGCCGTTCAGCTCGGACTAGGCGCGGTCGCCGCGGGGATCATTTCCGTTGTGCTCAGGTGCGCGCAGCAGCTGCTCAGTTTGATGTTTACGATGATGGCGGCAACGCTCTTCGCGCAGATGCTTCCGAAACTCTCACCGATAATCGAGAGCAGCGGCGTGCGCGGCGGCAGAAAGTAAATTGAAAACAATAACGGGAGCCTTCTGTTGACTCCCGCTCGTTTTTTGACCGCGGAGACGCGGTTTTGTCATATTTCCCGGCTGTCTTTGTAAAACACCTCGTGAAGATAAAGTCCGTCCGGCGGCGCGGTCATGCCCGCCCGGGTGCGGTCCCTGGATTCGATGATGAACGGTATATCCGACGGGGCCAGTTTGCCTTTGTAAACTTCCATCAGCGTGCC
>CACZOW010000176.1 GCA_902782885.1 uncultured Ruminococcus sp.
CGTCAACACCCAGCTGGTCCACGATTATTTTTCTGATTCTTTCAAACATTCTTCGTATCTTCCTTTCTGCAGAAAAAAAGCTGCGCTCGTCATGTCCTCAGGCCGCATCATCCGCGCCTGTACAGTAACGCGAACCGCACTTTTCCGGTTCGCCGGGGGATATAATACCAAAAACTCGCACAAAATGCAAGTATATCATTTCATATCGCTGTAAAGGGTGCGGTTGCCCAGAATATATTCCAATCCGGACCATACGGTAAACACTGTAGCGACGCCCAAAAACACCAGGCCGGCAATGAACACAGTCTCCGCGACATTGCCCGCGGGCAGCGCCCTGGCCGTCAGCAGCACCAACAGCGCCACGGTCTGAGTCACCATCTTGAGCTTGCCCATTTTGCCGGCGGCGATCACTTTGCCCTTCCCCGCCGCGATCATCCTGACACCGGAGACGGCAAACTCACGGGCAAGATTTATAAGCGTTGCCCACAGCAACAGCTGGTACGTCCAGTCCCCGCGGCTGAACACGAACGCGATCAGCGAGATCAGCGCGGTGTTGACCAGCAGCTTATCTGCAAGAGGATCCAGAAACTTGCCGAAATCCGTCACCTGGTTGTTCTTTCGCGCGATATGTCCGTCAAGGAAATCGGTAAACGACGCGGCCACGTATATCGCCAGCGCGATCCATGCACTGCCGCGGAAAAAGTCAAACGGAAACGCGAAGATCGCGAAGCAGAATACCAATACCATGCGGGCAACTGTCAGTTTATTCGGTAGATTCAAAGCGGTCCCTCCCTGAAATCGAGTGTGTAATACGCGGCAATTATACTCAAACAGCCGGAAAAGTCAAATCCGTCACGTCGGCTCTCCCACTGCGCGGCCCGTCAGATCGTACTCTTCCGCGATCAGGATCTCAACTTTCGCGATATCTCCCTGCGCCAGGGGCTCTTCTGACGTAAAATAGATCTTTCCGTCCGAATCCGGCGCCTCGGCGTACGAGCGGCCAATGTAAAAGATACCGTCTTCGCTGACGTCTTCCGTTATGACCGGCACCACGGTACCTACACGCTTCCGACCGCGCTCGAGCGAGATACGCTGCGCAAGAGTATAAAGGCGGTCGTATCGCTCCTGCTTGACATCGTCAGGGATCTGGTCCTGCATTGACGCCGCGCGTGTGCCCTCTTCCGGTGAATATTGAAACACGCCCACGCGATCAAACCGGAACTCGTCCACAAAAGCCATCAATTCTTCAAAATCCGCCTCGGTCTCGCCGGGAAATCCTACTATGAAAGAGCTGCGCAGGATCGCGTCGGGCATCGCGGCTTTCAATTTGGCGATAACCTCCCTTATCTGTCCGCTGCTGCCGCGGCGGTTCATCTTCTTCAGCAGGCGGTCGCTGATATGCTGAAGCGGCAGGTCAATATAATGAGCGATCTTTACAGACCGCGCCATCGTTTCGATCAGTTCGTCGCTGATCTCATCGGGATACATGTAAAGAAGTCTTATAAGCTCAACGCCGTCGACGTTTTCCAGCGCCTCCAGCAATTCTTTCAGCATCGGCCGGCCGTATAAATCGCGCCCGTATTTGGTTGTGTCCTGCGCGATAACATTCAGCTCCCGTACGCCCTCGGCGGCCAGTTTTTCGGCCTCGGTCACGATATCTTCGATCCTGCGCGAACGCATCCGGCCGCGAATAAGCGGAATAGCGCAGAAGGAGCAGCGGTTGTCGCAGCCTTCCGCTATCTTCAGATATGCGCTGCCTTCCGGCGTGGACAATACGCGCGGCCCGTTCATATATTCCGCCGAGTAATTGTCCGACAATTCGGCAACCGGCTCAGCATCCCGCCGCCTGAGCACGCGTTCGACAACATCGGCGATCTCCGCCACGCTGTTGATACCGACCACCGCGTCGACTTCCGGAAGTTCCGCCCGTATATCACCGGCGTACCGCTGTGCCAGACAGCCTGCCACGATCAGCGCTTTGCAGTTTTCCTTCTTATATTCCGCCATTTCCAGAATGGTATTTATCGCTTCTTCCCGCGCCGGTTCGATGAACGCGCAGGTGTTGACGATGATCACGTCCGCCTCCGCGGCATCGACCACGGTCTCAAAGCCGCGCTCGTTAAGCTTTCCCAGCATCAGTTCGGAGTCCACCTGATTTTTTGCGCATCCCAGCGAGATCATACCGATCTTCAGTGCAGGTCTATTGTCATTATTTTCCATAATAATCACCTTCCGGTCTCGGATAACCGTCAATCCCGGATCCCGTCAATATATTCATCTACCGCGTCCACAGCCAACCCGGTATCGAAACCGCGCGACAGCAAAAAGCGTACCAGCGCGGCCCGCGTCTTCTGCGGCACGCAGCCGTTTTCATCTTTTTCCATTCGCATTCCGTTTGCTTTTTTCTCCAGCGCCCTCCGGCAGGCATCAGATTCATCGAGCCCTGCTTCGGCGACCGCCCGGAATGCGGCCTGCCTCTCCACGCCGCGTTTGATCAGTTCGGCGGCAATAAAATTCCCGGAAACGTTTTTATCTGCCCGGCTTTTTATGTACGCGGCGCAGTACGCGTTGTCCCCCGCGTAGCCCCGCTCTTTCAGGAAGTCAACGACGCCCGCCGCCGAGGGCTCCACGTACGGCGCCCAGACGCCGGAATAGCCGTTGACGCCGGAGAACTTTTCAAGCAGCCGGTCGTATATCTGCCGTTCGGTACGGCGCGTAAAGGCACAATACGGGATAATAAACCGCTTCATGCGCGCTTCCGTCACCGCGGTCAGCAGCGCATCGAGTTCCAGCGTCCTGCCGGTATCGTACAGGCAGTATTCCGCAGTTTCTTCGTAGCTGAAACGCAGCACGCCCGCCGTTTCAAACGTGACCGCATATTCCCCGCCTTCTGCGGACGTGTCCGCTTTTTCGCAGCTCAATAACCTGTCATCCATTGCGCATTAGCACGATTGCCGCTCCGGAGCGCTTCCGGCGCGGCAATCCTTTTTACATACAAAGCCGTGGAACTCAGCGCCGGCTCACCGGAGGCACCGGAGGCGGCGGCACCATCTCACCGGGCTCCGCGGGCGGAGCGATCAGCGAAGAGGCCATCGCGTCCGCGGACGGAACCGCCTCAGACGCATTGAACGTAGTCGCTTTCTTATTCTTTTCTTTGACCAGATCCCTGATCTGCTGTTCTATCTCATCCAGCACGGCGGGATTGTCCTTCAGATACTGCTTGGCGTTCTCGCGTCCCTGACCGATGCGCGCGCCTTTATACGCAAACCAGGATCCGCTCTTCACCACTATCTCGTTTTCCACCGCGATATCCAGCACAGAACCGGTGCGTGAAATGCCTTCGCCGTAAATAATATCGAATTCTGTCTCGCGGAACGGGGGCGCGACCTTGTTTTTAACGACTTTAACGCGCGTGCGGTTACCGACGACAGCCCCATCCACTTTAATAGACTCACAGCGGCGGATGTCAAGCCGGACCGAAGAATAGAACTTCAGCGCACGGCCGCCCGTAGTCACTTCAGGGTTTCCGAACATGATGCCTACTTTTTCACGCAGCTGGTTGATGAATACGGCGATCGTTTTGGTCTTATTAATCGTACCGGACAATTTTCTGAGCGCCTGCGACATCAGCCTGGCCTGCAGACCGACGTGAGAATCGCCCATGTCGCCGTCGATCTCCGCCTTGGGCACCAGCGCCGCCACAGAGTCGATAACGATCACATCGATCGCGCCGCTGCGCACCAGCGCCTCGGTGATCTCCAGCGCCTGCTCGCCCGTATCCGGCTGTGATACGATAAGGTTATCGATATCCACACCTAAATTCTTGGCGTACACCGGGTCCAGCGCGTGCTCGGCGTCAATAAACGCAGCTTCTCCGCCCTTCTTCTGCGCCTCCGCTATCACATGCAGCGCCAGCGTAGTCTTACCGGAAGATTCAGGTCCGAATATCTCCACGATTCTGCCCCTGGGCAATCCGCCGACGCCGAGGGCAATATCCAGCCCGAGCGATCCCGTGGAGATAGCGTCAACGTTCATATGAACATTATCTCCGAGTTTCATAACAGCCCCTTTGCCGAACTGCTTATCTATCTGCGCCATCGCGTTTTCCAACGCTTTTTTCTTCTCCGCTATCCTTTTTTCTTCACTGATTTCAGCCATGATCCGACCTCCTTTTGATGTTGCGGAACGTGTCCCTTTCACGTCCGATTTTACATTTCGGCGGCAATGATGTCAAGTGAAACATACCGAAAACCGCCCGCTTTTTCCGATTATTTCCCGGGAAATGGCGTTCTACCGTCAGTAGAGTCCGGGAAAAATCGGGAAATATCCTGGCGCGCGGGCGGATATTGAAAAGTC
>CACZOW010000177.1 GCA_902782885.1 uncultured Ruminococcus sp.
AAAGACGAGTTTCCGGACGTGCTGGTGGACACGCTCGCCTACCGCTACACCCGCAAAGCGCCGAAACACCTGAAGCCCGCGGACAACGTCATCATCCGTCTCTGCTCCATCGAATGCTGCTTCTCTCACCCGCTGGGCGGCAGCTGCGAGCGCAACCGGGAATTCGCGGAGGATCTCGAGGCGTGGTCTAAGATCTGCGACAATCTGTTCATCTGGGACTACACCACCGACTTCCTGTTCTACGTCAATCCCTTCCCCAACCTGTACGTGCTGTACGATGACGTGCGGTTCTTCGTTGACCACCACGCGATAGGGCTGTTCGAGCAGGGCAACTACCAGGCATACTCCGGCGAATTCGGAGAACTCCGCGCGTACCTGCTGGCAAAACTGCTCTGGGACCCGGACATGAGCCGCGACGAATATTTTGCGTACATGGACGATTTTCTGGAAGGCTATTACGGCGCCGGCTGGAAACACATCCGCAAATATATTG
Source organism: uncultured Ruminococcus sp. (assembly GCA_902782885.1). Classification (GTDB taxonomy): domain Bacteria; phylum Bacillota; class Clostridia; order UBA1212; family UBA1255; genus UBA1255. The sequence goes on from CACZOW010000177.1 coordinate 494, forward strand.
ACCTCACCTCCAAACTGGCGGCGAAGGGCGACATGGGCATCTATTACGGGATCGACAAGATCTTCGGCGTCGAAAAGCACTCGGATGACGCCAAAAAGCTGATCGAGACGCTCGGCGGGCTGTGGGATGCCGCGCTGGAGGCGGCGGATGAAGAGCACTTCCCCAACGTGGAAAAATCTTCGCTGCAGATCCGGTCAACGGCGCTCATTCTGGACTGGGATTATTTCAACTCCCCCGCCAAGGCCGAGGAACTGTGCGACAAAATGAAGCAGTACGATATCAAATACTACCGCGAGGGCACGCTGCTGCCGGAAAAGCCCAATTATTTCGGCGAAGGCGAGACCTGGTAACACATTTTGAGGGGATATGGGTCATATGAAATTTGACGAAAAATACTGTCTGGAAATGTTTGAAAAACTGGCGGGCGTTGACAGCACCACCGGTCAATACAAAGAGCTGCAGGAGCTGCTGTGCGGGATCCTGGACGAACTGGGATACGCATACACCGTCACCCGCAAAGGCGGCGTTATCGCGGAGCTGGGCGGCACGGGAGACGCCATCGCCGTCACCGCGCACCTGGACGATATCGGTCTGATGGTGCGGTACGTCAACGCGGACGGCACCCTGAACGTGTGCCCCGTGGGCGGTCTGTACCCGTTCTACTGCGTTACCGAAAATGTGCGGATATACACCCGTGACGGGCGCGTGTATACCGGCGCCGTATGCCGCACCCCAAACTCGATCCATGTGACCGAGGAGGAACTGCGCGCTACATTGCCCGATTTCCGCACCAACGTGTGTGTTGTCCTGGACGCGGACGTTAAAAATGCCGCCGACGTAAAGGCGCTGGGCATCGACACCGGCGACATGATCGCGCTGGAACCGCGGACCAGGGTCGAGAACGGATATGTGAAGTCGAGGTTTATTGACGACAAAGCCTGCGCCGCGGTGCTGCTCACGCTGATGAAGGCAATGCGCGACGAAGGCCTTGTGCCGAACCGCAAAGTATACGCGTATTTCGCGTTTTACGAAGAGATCGGGCACGGCACCGTATGGCTGCCCTCAGACGTCACGGACATTCTGGCGGTGGATATCGCGCCGCTGGGTCCGGCGCAGAATTCCGACGAGCATAAGGTCTCGATATTTGCCAAAGACTCGCGCTACCCGTATCACTGGGAACTGACCAACGAACTGCGCGACGCGGCAATTGCCGCCGGCGTGGATTACGTGATGGATATATTCACGCCGCACTACGGTACGGACGGCGACGCCAGCGTTGCCGCCGGATACGACATCCGTCACGCCGCCATCGGCCCCGGTACATTGTCCAGCCACGGCTATGAACGCACGCACGTCGACGGCCTCGCCAATACGTACCGGCTGCTGGAAGCATATTTATTTCAGAAAAAGGTCAGATAATGCATAAACTGACTGTTCGCGCTTCCCTGCCGTTCGGATATGAAAGCCCTCTGGTCGTTACGGTCTCCGCACCCGGTACCGGCAAACAGACGGCTCCCATAGACCGGGATCATCCGTGCGCGGAATTGCCGGTCCCCGGATCGTTTCATCTGACTATCCGGCAGAGCCGGGAGGTTTTTGACAAAGATCAGGTGAAGGATGCCGCCCTTAAAATCGCCGGTGTCCTCGTATCCGGCGGCAAAGCCGTATTCGGGGAGGAGTATTCGTCCCCGGAATACGCGCTGTGGGAAGCCGATTGCGAGATCAGCGAAGATTCCGAGCTGGAAGTCAGCTTTCGGGATGAATACGGGCAATTGCATCTTTCGGCCGATGCAGCAGGCAACGCCCGCGTCAGCAACGTGCAGGAGTCCGTTCAGGATGATCCGCAAAGCCGGCACTATTTCAAACGGTTCGAATTGTTATTCCTCATTCCTTTCTCTGCGGCACTGATCGCGATGATGGTTATCGTGCTGTCCGCTGATGTTGAGACCGATGAAAGTGGATCCAAATACTGGTCCGTTTTTTTCAAGTTGGCGCCAAAGATCATTTTTACGGTC
>CACZOW010000178.1 GCA_902782885.1 uncultured Ruminococcus sp.
AAGCGGTTAAAGAAAGGCATTTACCATGTCCGTCACCGTTGAGACCATGACAATTCCCGGTTCGCTCCCCGAGGGCACGAACCCGCTTCCCCGCTTCCGCCGCCAGAACGGTTTCGGGACATATAAGATCAAGGGAGAGCTCCCGCCCGAAACCGCCGAAGGGCTCGGCTCCTGTACCCTTACGCTGCCGTACCGCATGCAGGACCGCTACAGACGCGAAAACCGGCCGGTCACGCTGAAAACGGTCGTAATGGAAAACCGGTATCTGCGCGCGGTATTTACGCCGCAGCTCGGAGGCAAACTCTGGGCGCTCACCGATAAAGAACGCGGCCGAGAGCTGATTTTGAACAATCCGGTGCTGCGTCCGGGTAATCTCGGCATCCGCAACGCCTGGACTTCCGGCGGGATCGAATGGAATTTCGGCTCGCTGGGCCACACATATTTTACCTGCGACAACGTATTTGCCGCGATCCTGAAGGACTCCGAAGGCCGCGCTTTTCTGCGCATTTACGAGTTTGAGCGCGCCAAGGAGTGCGTCTGGCAGGCGGATTTTCACCTGCCCGAGGATTCGCGCCGGCTCTTCTGCCACGTGCGGCTGACCAATCCCGGCGACGAGGACCGCACCACATACTGGTGGACCAACATTGCCGTACCGGACGACGGCGGCACCCGGGTATTGTGCTCTTCGCGGAACGTGATCGCGCTCTCGGGAAATGCACTGAGTTTCGAAAGATTGCCCTTCCTGTCGGTGATGCCGGGAGATATGTCTTATCCGCACAACGCCACGCGGAGCTTCGACTACTTCTTCCAGCCGGACGCGGGCGTGCGCACCGAGTGGGAGGGCACCGTTGACAAAGCCGGCTTCGCGTTTTACGACCGTTCTACCGCGCCGCTCCTGTACCACAAAATGTTCTGCTGGGGCAATCACCGCGGCGGTGCGCGCTGGCAGGAGTTTCTGTCGGAGGGCACAAAGGGCAACTATATCGAGATCCAGGCGGGCATTGCCCCCAGCCAGATGCACGACAAGCTGTTCCCCGCCCGCAGTTCGTTCGAGTGGACGCAATGCTACGGCGGCACGCAGTTCAGACCGGAACAGATACACGGGCCCGATCTGGAAGATGCGGACCGTACTTTCGGGGAGGCGGTAGACGCGCTTATTTCCGAGCCGGAGCTGCTGGCGGCAGACCTGCGCTTCCGGGAAGCGGCGGATATACCGGTGCACGAGGAAGATATTGTCCACAGCGCCTCCGGCTGGGGCGCGCTGGAGCTCAGGCGGGAAAAACTGTTCGGCGGCGCCGGATTGCCCGAAAACCTGTGCTTCCCGGAGTCGACACTGGGGCCGGAACAGCAGCCATGGCTCGCGCTTTTGGAGGACGGGGTGCTGCCCGAAGACCGCCCGGACGCGATACCGGCATCATGGCTGACTTCCCCGCGCTGGCGCACGATACTTGAAGCGTCCCTTGCCCGCCCGGGCGGCCGCACCGCCACATCGCTGCTGCACTACGGCAACATGCTGTTTGAACACTGGGATATGGAACATATTGCCTCCGTCGCTTCCGGGTGGCCTGCGGCGGAAAGGGATCGCTTTGAAAAACTCGCGGAAGCGGCATGGCTCGAATCGGACGCGCTCCGTCCGAGCGTGTGGGCAAAGCGCAACCTTGCGATACTGGAGGAACTCAGGGGCAACAAAGATCGCGCGGAAATGTATTATGACGCGCTGTTCGAACTGCCCGCGTCGCGCGCGGATTTCGCCTTCGCGGCCGAATACCTGAGCCGGCTGAATTCCCGCGGCAAGTATGAAAAGGCATGGGCGCTGCTTGAATCGCTGCCCGAAGAGATCCGCCGCGCCGACCGGGTCACGCTCTCCGCCGCCGTATGCGCGCTCAGGCTGAACAAACTGGACGGCCTCGACGCGGTTTTCGCGCAGGAACACGCGGATATCCGCGAAGGCGAGAACAGTCTGACCGACCTCTGGTTTGAGTATAACGCCCGCAAGTTGGGGCTCGCTCGGGGCATTGCACCGGACGAACTGACCGGCGAGACGCTGGCGGCGCTCAAGGAGGAAGCGGAAGAAAACTGTCCCCCGCCCCACGCTATCGACTTCCGCATGAGTTACGACAAAAAGCGGCAGTATCGGGCGACCGAATGACAGCCCGGGAACTGAAAGGAGAAACAATATGGCAGCTAAAGCCGATCTCAAAAAGAATGTCAGCGTTACCGTAAATGACGACGCCGTAAAACGTGTAAAAAAGATGGAGGCGGCAATGAACCGCGTTGCCCGCGCAGGCGCCCGGCTGGAGCGCGCGCTGGAGGAGTTCCGGGCGCGCGAGAAGGATATAGACGCTCTGAAAACATATCTGGCCGGCGACTGGCGGCAGGACTTCGAAGCCGATGAGCGGGGCGAATTCCCGAAAGATCTGCGCCGGGGCGTGCTGTCGGAAGACGCGCTGTATGATACTCTGTCCGAAGCGGACCGGCTGAGCGCCGAAATAAAAAAGCGCCGTTCCCGCGGGAACTGACGCTTGAGTTTATAGTTTTATACGTTTTTTGCGGCAGTTACAGGTCAATCCGCCGCCGGGTACTCGGTGCAGAGCAGCCGGTACGCGGGCTCGTCCTCCTCGATGGTCGGGAAGCGGCCGACGGGCAGTTCGAATCGGTTATCCGTATTGTCGTCGTTGCACTGACTGACCTCTCCCAGCAGCACGTCGCCGGTGCCGGCTTCCACCGTGAAGTCGTGGTACAGCCGCTGCTGAATGAAGATGCTTTCTCCCGGGGTCAATCTCACCTGCGTTCCCGCGGGCACGGTATACGTGCGCCCGTCGGTATGCACCGTCACGTCGGACACGTAGTCAACGCTCTCGTCGGGCAGCGAGTTATACACGCGGATCAGGATGTTGCCGCCGCCGCGGTTGATGATGTCCTCGGTCTTGTACCAGTGAAAATGGTTGAGCGAGTATTGTCCTTCTTTGAGGAACAGCAGTTTTTCGGCGTACACCTTCGGATATTTGTCCGGCATCTTGCGGTTGCCGTTGCGGATGGTGATCAGCGAAAAACCCACTTCGTCGAATTTGCCCAGGCCGTAATCGGTGATGTCCCAGCCCAGCATGCAGTCGCGCACTTCGTCGTACTCATGCCCCGCGGTCTTCCACTGCTCCGGCGTGAAATTACAGAACGGCGGCAGATAGCAGCAATGCTTTTTGCACATGGCCTCCAGTTCTTTCAATGCTTTGTTGATCTCACTGCGTTTCATATAAAAACCAAGACCTCCTCAAAATCCGCTTCATATTTTAAGCGCGAGAAATACTATCGCTCCGACCTGCAGCACCAGGAAAAGCGGGAAGAACACCACGAAGTACCAGTGTTTGGTCTTGTGGCGGAAAGCACTCATGCCCAGAACGCCGCCCAGTCCGCCGAACAGCGCGGTCACCAGGAACAGTGTCTTTTCCGGCACGCGCCGGCCGTGCTTCTTCGCCTGACTTTTGTCGTAGCCCATCAGCGCAAACGCGGCAATTCCCATGACTGCCATTACTATCGCGCCGACAATGATCACGATCCTGTTCATACGATCCCTCCCTGCAGTTTTTTGTCTGCTCCCGCGGATTATACCACGCCCGGGAGACAAGTGTCAAAATTTTAGTGGCTGAGTAAATCTCGGACCGGCGTTGCCGTTTCACATTTTAACGCGGATCAACAGGCACGCCGCACCCAGTATTGTCAGCGCGATCCCCGAGATGAGAAAAATGACCGCCCGCCGGTGGAGCCTGGCATAGAGCTCCGCAGAGCCGTCGAGCACATGCTTGTAACTGTATTGACTGAACGCCGACATCAAAAAAGAAAGCACGCAGCCGGTGATGCAGACGATCCCTATTATCAGCAGAAAAACTTTCATAATATCCTCCTTCATACTCAGGCAGCCGTTCCGCATGCTGCTTGCGGGGCGGTGCCGTTCAGCAATTGCCCGTATATACGTATTTCAGGTTTTCCCGGGCAACATCGGCCAGGCGGTACACGGTGCGAACGTCGGTCGCCGTCCGGTCCCGCATCCTGAAACGCGGGAAAAACCGGGTGATGTGCAGCGGCACCTCGTCGCCGTCCGGGTTCTTCAGCCCGCTGACCCAGCGGGAAAGTTCGCGCATCTCCGCTTCGCTGTCATTCTCTCCCGGGACGATCAGTGTCGTGAGTTCCACATGACTGTTGACGACTGCAGCTTCTATAAAATTCAGGACCGTACGCAGATCGCCGCCGAGCGTTTTACTGTAGTAACAGTCGGTGAAGCCTTTCAGATCGATGTTCATGGCATCGATATCCGCGCAGAACTCCTTAAGGATCCCAGGCTCCGCGCTGCCGTTCGTGACCAAAACGTTCTTCAGGCCCGCTTTCCCGGCCAGCGCCGCCGTATCGCGCACGAATTCGCAGCCGACGAGGGGTTCGTTGTACGTAAAGGCAATGCCGATATTGCCCCGCGCACGGGCCTTCAGCGCCAGCTCCACCAGCGCCTCCGGGCTGATCTCTTCCGCGGTCTCGGCAAACGCGAAGGCCTGCTTCGACCAGGAGATTTCGTGATTCTGGCAGAACGGGCAGCGCAGGTTGCAGCCGAAACTGCCGACAGACAGGATCATGCTGCCGGGGAAGAAATGCGCGAGCGGCTTCTTTTCGACGGGATCCAGCGCGATCGACGTGATCCGGCCGTAATTGAGCGCCTCGACTTTGCCGCCGCGCACCGTCCGCGCGCCGCAAAACCCTACGCCGCCCTCCGGAATATTGCAATGTCTGAAGCAAACGCCGCACTCTGCCATAATCGTCCCTCAGTAATGACGCACCACTTCGAAGCGTTCCAGTTCGTACGGTTCGTCCGCGCGGATGCCGCCCTTTCGGCGGGCAATATCCACCTGTTCCTCCACGGTGTCAACGCCGTCCAGATCCGGCAGCAGCAATCCCCGTTTCAGGCCGCGGCTCACGATCACGCCGTACCGTTTGACGTCCAGTTCGGCCATGGACGCGACCGGTTCCGGCGCACCCAGAACGTCCACGCTGATCTCGAGCCCGGCGAGTTCTTCCGCTCTCACCGGCGGAAAACGGTCGTCGCTGGAGCAGGCGCTGACGGCGTTCCGGATGATCTCTTCCGCGACGTTCTTCCGCGTTGCCAGGATCGTGCCGATGCAGCCGCGCAATTGTCCGTTCCGGTGCAGCGAAACGAACGCGCCGGCGCGCCGGGCCAGCATTTCCTCCGGCAGATCTTTGGGTGCGGGGATGCGCTCGCGGCGCAGGACCCAGGCCTCCACGGAAGCTCTTGCGAGTTTTACGTACGGATCGCTTTTCTCCGCTCTTTCACGGCACTCCCGCTCCTGTTTTTCCAGATACGCTTCCAGAAAATGTCTGCGGGCGTCCGGACCTTCCGGATAAAAGGTGCAGATTCCGTACCCCACGCCGGTAACGTCCTGGTGGGACAGCGCCGTTGCCCGCACGCTGAGCCCGTCGAACGCGCCCGCCATTATCACAAACGACCGGTGACCGCATTCCGCCGCTTTGTCGCAGAAAGACTCGCTGAAATCAAACAGTTCCCCGAACGCGGCTCTCCCGCAAACGTCCATGATCCGGCGGTCATATTCGGGACCCTCTTCGGCGAATCCATACGGGCCGTATTCCTGCAGTTTGTGCGAAAGGTCGCCGCTGGCGATCAATACCGCCCGTTTTCCCGTCTCTTCCGCTGCGCGGGCAATATACTGCCCGAGCCGGTAGTGATCGGTCAGCGGCAACCCGGAAAGCCCGATCCTCACGAGCTCTCCTCCGCTGTATTTTTGCCGTATAAACCACAGCGGCACCATCGTGCCGTGATCCAGCGTATTGTCCCGCTCCCCCAGCGTGCCCGCGGGAAAACCGTCCGCGTCCGCCAGAGCGCAGAGCCGTTCGACCAGCGCGGTATCGTACTTTTCCGTAAAGCGGACACCGGGCGCGCGAAATCCGCGGAACGATCCCGAAGCCCCGTCGCCGGGCGAGATGTGGAAATAATCCGAATACATCACGGAATGCGGACTGGTGATTATCAGCGTATCCGGTTTAAGCGTTTTGATCTCTTCTGCGACCTGCTCGTACGCCCGAGCGGTCGCTTCGATCTGCTTTTCGCCGCCCTTGCCGACCGCCGGAACGATCATGGGCGGGTGCGGGACCATAAATGCAGCTATTACAGGCATCGCGGTACCTCCTCAGTGTTCGTTTTCGTTGCATCCGCTGTCAACGAATTCTACTTTACCGCTCAGTATGTCATATATTGCGCCCGCGACCGTCACGCCGTCAACGGCGAAAAAGCTTCTGAGAGCGCTGACCGCGCGCCGAAACGGCGAAACGTCTCCGGCAAACCGTCCCTCCGCTTCGTATCTGCGGTTAGCGCCGATCAGCATTTTCATTGTCTCATTCATAATAATGTCACCTCTCCAGGGCGATAGCGTAATTGCCGCCTTTCAAATTAGCGATAGAGCGATTGCCTCCGTTCAGATCAGCAGGAGCTGCAGCGGGGCGACCACCGCAAAAAAGCACAGTGAATACCCTTCGAACACCAGCATGAATCTGCCGGCGCGGCCCGGGTATTCCTTTGAGTACAGGCGGAGAGCGATCACCGATGCCAGCGAGCCGATGATGGTCACCAGTCCTGCCGAATCCAGTCCGTATATCAGCGGCTTCAGAGAGCTTGAAAACGGCCAGAGCACGATCGATGCCGGCACGTTGGAGATCAACTGGCTGAGGCCGATGGACCACCAGTATTCATTGCCTCCCACCGCGCCGCGGAGAAAGGATGAAATGGCGGGATTGCCCGCGATGGACGAGGAGAATACGAAGAAGCACAGGAACGTGAGCAGCAGCACATAATCCACCCGCAG
>CACZOW010000179.1 GCA_902782885.1 uncultured Ruminococcus sp.
CGGTATCCGGCTTTGCTTTGTACACCGCGTCCAGCAGTCTGCCGTCGGGTCCGATCACGAATACGGAGCGGACAACGCCCTCGCTCACCTTCCCGTAAAGCTTCTTCTCCTGCCATACGCCGTAGTCTTTTATTGCTTTAAGCTCCGGGTCGGACAACAGCACGAACGGCAGCGCGTTCTTCTCCGCAAACTTCTGATGGGAAGAAACGCTGTCCTTACTGACGCCTATCACTTCCGCGCCCGCTTTGACGAACTCGCCGTACATTGCCGCGAAAGCCAGCGCCTGGCGCGTGCAGCCGGAAGTGTTGTCCCTGGGGTAAAAATACAGTACGACTGGCCTGCCCGCGAATTCGCTCAGCGTGCGTTCCTGCCCGTCTTTATCATTCAGCCGGAATTCCGGCGCCTGCATGCCTTTTTTCAGTTCTGCCATCTCCGATTACCTCCCTCGGTATTTACGCCGATTATACTCTGCAGAGCGGGATTTGTCCATTGTTAACGACCCGCGGTTATGGTACCTGACTTCCGTCGTTTTGCTCAAATCATAGCACTTTAGAGGGGATGATCATCGAATTATCGAACAGATTATCCACCTCTCTCTTAGTTAAAACCAGTGCATCAAGATTCATCAACCCGGTCAGTTTTTTAATGGTTTCGTTGAACTGACGGTTGGAAGAGATGTTGATGTACTGGTTATCACCTTTGTCAACAATTCTGAAATCACGGATAAAACTAATCAGATCGTATGCGTTGACTTTATTGTCAAAACACTTTATTTCAAGAAGTCTGAGAAAGTATCCAACGTTCTTTTCGACATTTGCAGTAAAAGCTCCGGGACGAGTTTTCTCGTCAAATTCTTCAGTTCTCTGTCGATTCATGTTTTCGACAACTGCTTTAAAATGAACAACCGGGTCCGGAATATCTTCAGAGATGAGGTCGCTGACATACCCCAGCGATTCAATATGCCGGTTTCGTGGCTGCTTCAAGTTCCTTGTCCCAATAGTTCTCATAAATCTGCAAATAGATGTCGTTTTTCTTGTGGGTTTGTCGAAGAGAAAATGCCATGAAGAAGCCCTCCTGAATGAAGTTCTATGAAGTGCTATGATTATATCATAGGCGAAAAGATTTGTCAACAATTTTTAAAGTTTTTTCGTATTATTTTATAAAAAAGTGAGCCGTAAAAGCAGATATTTTATGCAAATTTTTCAAAAAAGCAAAAAGACGGCTTTGCGGGATAGATAAGTGCGTCGGAAGTTTCATAGCACTACGACGGAAAACGGGTTGCGCAGTTATTGCCTATATGGTATAATTCAAACAATTGAATAACTTTTTTAAATCAGGAGGTATTATAGGGTGCATTAAGTCTTCATATTTGGATTCCGAATACTCTGCATACAAAATATACTTGTAACAAATGTGGCGCGACTACAACAGATCCGTCATTACCTAGAGAGGAGTGAGTTACAATGAAAAGAGCGATCTGTTTCTTTTTTGGGTTTCTGATCTGTGTTTGCTTTGCCGCCTGCAAAGTTAACATTGACGGTATCGCAGACGAAACAACCGGTGAAATGAAATCATTGGATCCCAAATTTGAACTACCTGCTCCTATGACCGTTGTCGAGCCGACGTTAACATCAAAAGTTGAGCCGCCTTTTTCCGCTCCGACAGAAGCTATAGCCACGCCGACCCTTGATACTCAGGAGCCGGATCTTCCAACGTATACATCGGGAACGATGCCGACAGCAGTGCCTACATCGCTGTCAACCGAGGAACTATTATTAAACAAACTAAATGAGTATATATCCGAGAGTTATAAATTGCTGACCGAAACTGAGCGGGCAGCTTTTGAAGAATTACACGATACGATACATTTCCACTATTTCGACGAGGATGGATATGCTGCTCGTTCTGCTACAAGTTACGGCGTGTTCAGCGGTACAAGTGTTTGGTTTCTCCCCTCCGATACGCTGGAAGTGTATGATAAAACTATCTGCGAGCATGAGTTTTATTATTTTTTCGGATGCGAAATAAAGGCTTTTAGAGACGGAGATGAATGCGAAATAGATATAGCTTTTAACAAAGGATGGCTAACTGAAGAAGATATTGCAAAGCTATGTGAAATACATAGTTTAACGCAGACGCTTTATAGACCATCGGCTTCAGAGGAAGAAATAAACAGACTTAATGATCTTACAACCGAAAGTTATAAATTGTTGACGTATGCCGAAAGAGTTGCCTTTGAAGAGTTGCACGAATTGTCCCGTAAAAATATCCGTTATTTTGACGATGAAGATGGATATGGCTCAGAGTATATTACAAGCTACGGCGTTTTCAGCGGCGCGAGCGTATGGTTTTTCCCAAGCATGATGACGGCTGAATATGAAATGACAATCAGCGGTTATACCTTTTACCATTCGAACTTATGCAAATTTTTGGTTTTCAAAGATGGAGAAGAATGCGAGATAAACGTTGCTTTCAGCAAAGGATGGCTCACCGAAGAAGATATAGCGGCACTGTGTGAAATACATACACTTGTAGAGCGTATTTATTACTGGAGATAACAAAAGTTCTAAATTAAAGTATGAAAATCAGGCGTAAATCAGGCAGCCCCGGGATCTGTGTCCCGGGTTTTTCTGCTTAGCCGGCGATTGATTTATTGTCCGTTTTGGATTATTATAGCGTTCAAAACGGCGCCCGCGGCATCGCACCGCCCGCGCCATGAGAGGCGGAACATGAAATGACCAGACGGATCGAACCCGCGGAGACCGGGCGGATCGCGAAGATCGCGGAAAGAATAAAAGAGTACAACGATAGGATCGCCGCGGCGTGCGGAAAGCCCCGCACCGCATGCGTGCATACCTTCGGCTGCCAGATGAACGAGCATGATTCGGAAAAGCTCAAGGGCATGCTCGGGGCAATGGGCTATACGATCGTGCCGGAGTATTCGCTCACGAAGGCGGGGGGCGTTCCGGACGTGATCGTGTTCAATACCTGCTGTGTGCGCGAGAACGCCGAGGACAAGATCTTCGGCCAGATCGGCGCGGTCAAAGGGGCAAAAAAACTCCGGGAAGACCTGATCGTGGCGGTGTGCGGCTGCATGACCGAGCAGCAGTGGGCGGTGGAGCGCATACGCAAGTCGTATAAGCACGTTGACATCGTGTTCGGCACGGGCAACGCGTACCGCTTTCCGGAATTCATTGCCGCCCGCCTGTTCGACGGCCGCCGGGTGATTGGCGCGGAACCGGAGGACAGCGTGCCCGAGGGCGTGCCGGTGAAGCGCGAGGAGAAGTTCCGCGCGTACGTTACGGTGATGTACGGGTGCGACAATTTCTGTTCTTACTGCATTGTCCCGTATGTGCGGGGCAGGGAGCGCAGCCGCCGCGCCGACGACGTGGTCAACGAAGTAAAGGAACTTGCCGCGGCCGGCACCCGCGAGGTGATGCTGCTGGGGCAGAACGTCAATTCATACGGCAAAGACCGTCCCGACGGCGATGCTTCCGTTGATTTCGCAGGACTTATCCGGCGCGTTTGCCGCGAAACGGGGATCGAACGCGTGCGCTTTATGACGTCTCATCCGAAGGATCTGTCGCCGGAGCTGATCCGCGCCGTGGCCGAGGAACCCAAAGTGTGCCGTCAGCTGCATCTGCCGGTGCAGTCCGGCAGCACTTCCGAACTGAAGCGAATGAACCGCAAATATACGCGGGAGCAGTATATCGAACTGGTGCGGCAGGTCCGCGAGGCGATCCCGGACGTCACGCTGACGACGGATATAATGATCGGTTTTCCGGGTGAGACGGAAGAGGAATTCGCGGATACGCTCAGGCTGGTGGAGGAAGTGCGGTTCGACAACGCATTTACGTTCATATATTCCCGCCGTCAGGGCACGCCCGCGGCGGAACGGCCGGATCAGGTGCCGGAAGAGGTGGTTAAACGGCGCTTCGGCGAGCTGCTGGAGGCGCAGAACCGCATCAGCCGCGAAAAAAACGAGGCGCTTTTGGGTCAAACGCTCACCGTGCTTTGCGAAGGTCCCAGCAAGACCAATCCGGAGCGGCTGACCGGGCGCACGGAGGGCAATAAAGTGGTCAATTTCGTTGTCCCTGCGGGGCTCAGCGTGGCGGAAGGCCAATTTGCGGATGTCCGGATCGAGACCGTCCAGACCTGGTCTCTGGAAGGCACCGCCGTCGACAAAAAATTAAGCACAGGGTCAGACCCCGTGCTTAAAAGATCCGATGCCGAAAAGGGCATCTTTCCGGTGCGGGACCGGTTCTTTATGCTGAAGCCCGGGTCGGTAAAACTGGGCAGTGACGTGCTGTATCACCGCAAACTGCTCACCGTTCAGAACGGCCTCATGAAAACGCTGGATTTCCGCGCACTGGCGGACTTTTACCGGGAGAAGCGCAACCAGTTTGCCGCCGGTGAGTTCTGGGGCAAAATAATGCGCGCCGCCGCCATGATATATTCATACACCGGCGAGACCTGGCTGCGGGACAAGATGCGCGCGGCAGTTGACGACCTGCTGTCGATTCAGGGCGAAGACGGCGAGATCTCGACCGCGCCGAAAGCGGAACAGCCGAACGGTTCCGGCGGCGCGGACCTGTGGGAACGCAAATACGTGATGCTGGGCCTGCTGGAGTATTACCGCGTGACCGACGACGCGGCAGAACGGGCGCGGGTAAAACAGGCGCTGTCCAACCTGCTGGATTACACGATATCCCAGGTGGGAGAGGGCGAGGGACAGACCCCGATACTGGCCACGGGCTGGGCGTTCTGCGGCATTGAATCTTCCTCCATCCTCGAACCGGTGGTGAAGGTGTACGGCCTCACCGGAAAACCGGAGCATCTGGCGTTCGCGGAGTACATTGTCCGCGCGGGCGGGTGCTCCCGAGAGAATATATTTGACGCCATCCGCGCCGGCAAGTCCCCGTTCCGGATCGGGGACAACGGCGACCCACGGCAGTCAATTGCCAAAGCGTACGAAATGATGTCCTGCTTCGAAGGCCTCACCGAATTCTACCGGGTCACCGGACGCGGGCGCGACCGCGAGGCGGTGCTCAAACTCTTCGGCAAACTCATGGAAGAGGAGATCACCGAACTCGGCTCCGGCGGCGCTGACGGGCCTTTCGATCTGGGCCCCGGCACCGGCGAGCAATGGAACCGCACCCGCTTTGAGCAGGCCAACCCCGACCTCGATCTGATGATGGAAACCTGCGTCACCGTCACCTGGATGAAGCTGAATCTGCAGCTGCTGCGGCTCGCCGGCGACGCGCGGTTCGCGGACAATATCGAAGTCAGCGCTCTGAACGCGCTCTGCGCCGCGCTTAGACCGGACGGCATGTTTTTCGAGTATTTCCCGCGCTTCAACGGCGCCCGCAACCCGAAAGTCAACTTCTCGTACAACGTGGGCGGCTTCGACTTAAGCTGCTGCACCGCCAACGGCCCCATGGGGCTGGGCATAGTGCCGTACGTGGCGTTCATGCAGTCCGATATCGGGCCGGTGATCAATTTTTACGTTGACGGCTTCGCCCGTTTCGGCAAGATGACGGTCAATATGCGTTCCGCGTTTCCGCAGGAGGGCAAAGCGGCGCTGGAGCTGGGCGGCGGCGCGTACTTCACAGGCAGCATACTGCTGCGCATTCCGGAGTATGCGCGCGGTTTCAGCGTGACTCTGAACGGCCGCGGCGTGGAATGGGCGCGCGACGGACGGTATCCGGGTTACGCCGTTGTCCCCGGCCCGTTCGCGGAAGGCATGCTGCTGGAGGTCAGTTTTGACATCAAAGACCGGATGGCATTGTCCGGTCCATCGGTGAACCCCGCCGGCAACGGGCTCGCGCTGCTCAAACACGGCCCCGTCGTGCTGGCGCGGGACAACAGCGTCACCGACATTGACCGCCCCGTGGCCTACGCTCCCGAACCGGTGCTCGAACCCCTTCCGCCGCGCCGGGGGGCAATATATTCCTGCGGCTACAGCGGCTGCGAATGGCAGGATTACCAGTCCGCGGGCGCCGGATGGGTGCCGGATTCGCGATTCGTGACGTGGAACCGCGTGATCTCCGAAAATGAGCCTTAACGCGCGAATAAAGGCGTACGGCCGCAATTTTGCGGTTGACTTTACCGCGGGGATTCTTTAGAATAACGCGTGCAAGGAGTTTACCGCCATGTTCACGGACAATTTCTGCAGATACGAATTCAAATTCCCGGTCTCCGCGGGCGTCATGGATGCGATGCTCAGGGATCTGGAGCCTTTTGTTGAGAAGGACGCCTACGCCAACGCGCACGGCTTCTATTGCCTTTCCAGTATCTACTTCGACAACGACATTGACCAGTGCTTCCACGAGACCATGAACGGCGAGCGTTACCGTCAGAAGATACGGCTGCGCGTGTACCGTTCGGCGGGGGATATGAGCGGAGCATCGGGTGTCGACGCCGTCAGAGACGAACCGCTGGACGACGACTGTCCCGCGTTCTTTGAGATCAAATCCAAGATCAACGGCCTGGTCATGAAGCGCCGCGTTAAGATGCGGCTGGCGGATGCCATGGCATTTACCGCGCTCACGCAAAAACAGCTGGCGGAGGGAACGGAAGCGCGCCTCGTTCTGACGGACGAAAACGCGGAGACGCTTAAACGGTTCGGCGCCTCCAGCATCCAGATCCTCCGGGAGATCCAGTACATAATCCTGAGCAAGAAACTCAGGCCGCGCAACGTGGTGAGCTATGAGCGGCTGGCGCTGTTCGCCAAAGACGATCCGGAACTGCGCGTAACTTTCGATCTGAACGTGCGCACGCGCGGAGACGACCTCGATCTGGCGGCCGGCACGCAGGGCAGACTGTCGACGCCTCCCGGCACCGCGGTGCTGGAACTCAAGACGGGCAGAGAGATCCCGCTCTGGCTGGTTAAGATCGCGGCAAAATACGGCTACCGCAACAACACATTTTCCAAATACTGTTCCTACTACGTAAATATGCTGCCCGCGGAGAGCCTGTACGGCGAGTACGCGGCGGCAATGCATAACAGACCGGAGCGGATCCGGGACAGCGCGCAGGCGCAATAGTCAACACAGGAGAAAAGATCATGAACACACTGAAACAGTTCTTTGAAGGCGTACTCGATGTCAATTCGGGCTACAACATCATCAACACCGTAGCGGCGGTCATCGTGGCCGTGATACTGGGTGTGATCATCTACCTTACATACAAGCTCACCTGCCGGGCGTTTATGTTCGACGAAGAAACGGGGCTGGTGCTGATCGTTGTCCCCGTCGTGGTGGCGCTGCTTCTGTCGGTCATCGGGACCAGTATTGCCCGGGCGTTCAGTCTGGCGGGCGCGCTGGCCATTGTCCGGTACAGAAGCGTGATGATGAGCCCCCGCAGCGTGGCGTACATCTTTTTCGGAATGGGCGCGGGGTTCGTTACCGGCGTAGGCCTGTATATTCCCGCCCTTATATTCGTGCTGCTGACCTGCGCGGTGATGGTGGTGCACGGCGTGATCACTTCCGGAAAGAAGGGCAGCGCCGCCCGCAGAACGCTGGTTATTGACATCCCCGAGAGCATCAATTATGACGGGCTGCTGGACGAGACGCTCGGCAAGTACACGGACGGTTACAACCTTGATTCCGTGGGCATCGTCAGCGGCGGCACGGTCACCGAACTGGTGTATCAGGTGCGGCTGAAAAAAGACGCCGATACCAGGGCCATGCTGGACGACCTGCGGGTGCTGAACGGCAACTTCAAGATCCTGCTCTCGCAGTTCCGCCCCGTTACTCAGTAACGGTTCCGGAGCGGCGGCAATATAATGAACCGAATACGGTATCGGCCGAAAAGTTGTCAGATTTTCCGGTTTGTTACGGAGGTAATACGTAATGAATACTGAATCAGTACTGACTAACAAGGAGGTTCCCGGGAGTATACGGGACGCTTTTGCGGAGAAGCTCGGACCGGACGAACAACTGCTGTTCGTGGTGGTCGGCGATCTTTCCCTGAAAGCGGATTACAGTGAGACTGCGCTGGGCGTAACGGAGACCGGTTTTCTGGTATACGACCCGGAACGCGACGATCACGTAAAGACGTACCGGCATGAGGACGTGGCGGAGGCAAAGGTCAAACGGATGTACGGCAATGCCCGGCTGCGCGTTGACTTCAGGGACGGCACGCATGAAGACGTGTTCCGCTTCACGTACGCGGTGGCGACGCTTGCGGATATGGCGGCAACGTTCATCAAAAATGTTGCCGACGGCAAGGCTCCCGAAGAGGAGTACGAAGTCGTCCGCGCCACGTACGAAAAGCTGATGAACGTCTGCCCGAAGTGCGGCCGCACACTGCTGCATCCGGGCGCCGAATGCATCAACTGCCAGTCGAAAGGCAAGATCGTAAAAAAACTGGTCAAGTACGTCAAGCCCGAAACGAAAACACTGGTGCTGTGTCTGTTCCTGTCGGTGCTCACCACGGCGGTGGCGCTGGTGCCGCCTTACATGACCGGGCGGCTGGTGGATTCGGTATTGCCGGATAAAAACCGCAAAGCGCTGCTGTGGATCGTTATCGCGCTGTTCGGTACGTACCTGTTTCAGTACCTGATCGGCGCGCTGCGCGGCTACCTGCTCAGAGTGAGCGGCGACCGCATCGTGCTGAGCCTGCGCAACGACGTGTACAAAAAGGCCCAGAGCCTGCCGCTCAGATTCTACGATAAAACGTCCACCGGTTCCGTGATCAACCGCATATCCGGCGACACCAACACCATTCAGGCGTTCATGCTGCGCATCTCGCAGGAAGTGGTGGTGCAGTTCTTCCTGGGCGTGGGCATCATCGTGATAATGCTCATACTCAACTGGCGGCTCACGCTGTTGTCGCTGATACCGGTGCCGCTGGTGGTCGTGGGCGCAAAGATATTCGGGCGCAAGATATTGCCCTTCTACCGCCGGATCTGGCGGCGCTGGGCAGGGGTGGTCTCGGTATTGACCGATACGATCCCGAACATCCGCGTGACCAAATCCTTCGCGGGCGAAGAGCGCACCGTCGAAAAATTCAAGAGCTACAACAACGAATGGCTGAACGTGGATACTTCCGCGGCTAAGATCTCCACGGTCTTCCCGCACATCGTTTCATTCTTCGTCACTTGCGGCTCACTGCTGATCTGGAGCGTGGGCGGCGGCTGGGTGATCAGCGGTACCGGCGGCCTTACCACGGGCCTTTTGGTGTCGTTCCTGAGCTACGCCAGCATGTTCTACGGGCCGGTCAACTTCTTCGCGTACCTGAACGACTCCTACCAGCACGCGCTGTCGTCGGTGGAGAAAGTCTTCGATATCCTGGATGCGGAGGACGAGGCGGATGAGGCGAAAGGCAACTGCCCGCCGATCCGCGGCCGGATCGAGTTCAAAAACGTGAACTTTTCCTTTGACCGCACGAAGAAAGTGCTGTCCGACGTCAATATAACCATCGAACCCGGCGAGATCGTGGGTATCGTGGGCACGACCGGCTCCGGCAAATCCACGCTGGTCAATCTGCTCATGCGCTTCTACGACAACTACGAAGGCGAGATACTGGTGGACGGCGAGAACATCAAAAACATCGACCTGCAGTATTTCCGTTCGCAGATCGGGTACGTGCAGCAGGATCCCATGATGTTCAGCGACACCGTGTACAACAACATTGCCTACGGCAAGCCCGATGCCCATGTTGAAGAAGTTATCCACGCGGCGGAGGTGGCCAACGCCCACGAATTCATTGCCCGCCAGCCCGACGGATACGATACCGTGCTGGGCGAGCGCGGAGTTGGATTGTCCGGCGGCGAACGCCAGCGTGTATCCATTGCCCGCGCCGTGCTTAAAAACCCCTCGCTGCTGATATTCGACGAAGCTACCGCGGCGGTAGACTCCGAGACCGAGCACCTGATCCAGGAGGCCATCGAACGGCTGATCAGCGGCCGCACGACGCTGATGATCGCGCACCGGCTCTCCACGCTGCGCAAGGCGAACCGCATAATCGTGGTGGACCAGGGCCGCATAATCGAGAACGATACGCCGGAAGCGCTGATGGAACTGAAGGGCAAATACTACAAACTGGTGCAGATCCAGACCATGGCGGACCAGCTGGCCAAGAGCAAGGCCGAAGAAAAATTCGAGTGAGGTGCGGATATGGCAAGACTGTATGTTGACGGCAACACCGCCCGTTTTACCAGGAAGGATATCTGCCTGGTGGACATGGAACTGTTCGGCGGCGAAAAGGTGGAGGACCTGGAGCCGCGGCGCCTGTTTCCGGTGAGCGGCCGGATGAAGTACATCTCGCTGCTTGACGCGGAGGGCAAGGAACATGCTATAATCAGGGACGTGGAGACGCTGGATCCGGATTCAAAAGAGGTGATACTGGATTGCCTCAGGGAGTATTATCTGATCCCGAAGATCACCGGACTCCTGGACCGCACCGAAAAATACGGCATCCTGAAATGGACCGTGCAGACGGACCGCGGCGTGCAGCAGCTGCGTATCCGCAACCGGAACGCGGATATAAAACAGCTGTACGACGGCCGTATTCTGGTAAGAGATTCCAACGACAACCGCTACGAGATCATCGACTACCGCAAACTGGACAAAAACAGCCTGCGGCTGCTGTCGGCAGACATCTGAACAGATTGCAAATGGCAAATGGCAAAGGGCAAATGCTGCGAACCGGGTGATGACGCCGCATTTCTGGGGAACGAAATGCTTTGTCATTCACCCGGCTTCGCAGGGCTCTAAAAAAAAGAAAGGATTTGATTTAATGAAACTGGTACTCGCGATCGTTAACAATGATGACAGCGCAATCGTTTCTTCCGCGCTGACAAAAGAAGGGCTGTTCGTGACTAAACTGTCCACGACCGGCGGCTTTCTGATGGTGGGCAACACCACGCTGCTGATCGGCACGGAAGACGACCGCATTTCTGAGATAAAAGAGATCCTGAGCAAATACTGCTCGACGCGGAGCAAGCCGATGCCCTCTACGGACGCGTTCGGCCGCATCAACGGTCCCCAGAACACGCCTAAAAACGTGGTAGTGGGCGGTGCGACCTATTTCGTGCTGGACGTGAACGAATACGGCAAACTGTGAGCAATGCCGCCGCGTTTTGAACGGAGCAGGAGGAACGGAATGGATAATCTGTATAAAGCCGCCGGCGCGCTGATGCCGTCATGCGTCGCGGAGGGATTTGAAACTGAAGGCCGTATAGTAAAACTTTTCCCGCTGGGCGAGGGCCACATAAACCGCACGTATAAAGTCACATGCGCGCTGCCGGAGGGCGGCACGAAGAAGTACGTGTTCCAGCGCATAAACACTAAGATCTTTAAAAAGCCCGCGGAACTGATGGACAACGTTGTCCGCGTCACCGGGCACATCCGCGCCAAAGCGGCGGCGGAGGGCCGGGATCCGGAGCGGTCGACGCTGCGCTTTGTCCCCGCCCGCGCCGGCGGCTACCTGGTAGTGGACGGGCAGGGCGAATACTGGCGCGCGTACGTATTCATCGATGACTGCGTGGTATACCAGCAGGTGGAAAAGACCGAGGATTTCCGCAAAGCCGGCGTGGCGCTGGGCCGTTTCCAGAAGATGCTGTCGGACTTCCCGGCGGATGAGCTGGACGAGACGATACCGAATTTCCACAACACCGTGTCGCGGTTTGCGGACTTCCGGCGGATCGTTTCCGCGGATCCGGTCGGCCGGAAGGAGAGCTGCGCGGAGGAAGTGCGGTTCGTGCTGGAGCGCGAGGATTACTGCGGCCGCGTGCTCAGACGCATCGACAGCGGCGAAGTTCCGGTGCGCGTGACGCACAACGATACCAAACTCAACAATGTACTGATGGACCGGGAGACCGGGGAGGTACTGTGCCTGATCGATCTGGACACGGTCATGCCGGGCTCCGCGCTGTACGATTTCGGCGACAGCATCCGCTTCGGGGCCAGTTCCGCGGCGGAGGACGAGACGGACCTGTCTAAAGTGCACTTCGTGCCCGAACTGTATGACGCGTACCGGGAAGGATATCTCAGCGAAGTGGGGGACGTGTTGACGCCGGCGGAACTGGATCTGCTGCCGTTCTCCGCGATATTGATGACGTACGAGTGCGGCATGCGCTTCCTGGGCGATTATATTGACGGCGACAATTATTTTGCCGTTGCCCGGCCCGCGCACAACCTCGACCGCGCCCGCACCCAATTCCGTCTGGTGGCGGAAATGGAGCAGTATTTCGGTATCCACTGATGAAGCGGCGCCTTAAAGGCCAACTGCATAACGTCATTTTTTACACCG
>CACZOW010000180.1 GCA_902782885.1 uncultured Ruminococcus sp.
AAGTCTGCCAAATACGCGCTGTTCCCGGTCTGGCTGCTCTCCACCGTATGGAAAGGCGAGACGTACACGTTTGCCATGAACGGACAGACAGGCAAATTTGTCGGCGATCTGCCTGTTGACAAAAAAGCCGCCGCACGCTGGCTGATCGGGCTGGGACTGGGCATTGCCGCCGCCATATTCCTGGTCACGCTGCTGTTTATTTGAACAGGGGGACAGACACGATGTTTAAAAAAGCAATGAAAAAACTCACATCCGTTCTGCTGAGATCGGCCGCGCTTTCGGCGCTGCTGTCTTTGCTGTTCTGCGTCGCGGCGTTCGCAGAAGACGGCGAAAGATCCAAATTTGACGCCGGCCCGCTCATCCTGAGAGGCATCGTATGCCTGGCGATCGGATTCTTTATTGCCGCCATAATCACCGGCTCTATGAAAAGCAAGCTGTACACCGTCCGCAGCAACAACTACGCGTCCGAATACATCGTGCCGCACAGTTTTACCGTGACGCGCGCGAACGAAGTGTATCTCTACAACAAGATCGACAAGATCGCCCGGCCGCAGGCCCGTGAGGAAGATGAAGACAATGGCTAAGGACAATAATTATCTTTCCGAATACCGTATCTGGTCATCAGACCCGTATTTCAGCGCCTACCACGCCGAACTGGCGGCGATAGCAAACGATCCCGCCGAGATCCGCGAACGCTTTTACAAAGAGCCGGATTTCGGGACCGCGGGAATCCGCGGCGTGATGGAAGCCGGTCTCAACCGCATCAACATTCCGCTTGTCCGCAAAGTCAGCACCGCGATCGCCCGCTACGTAAACAGTCTCGGACGCGCCAAAGCCAAAGCGGGCATTGTCATCGGGTATGACAGCCGCAACAACTCTCTCGCTTTTGCCCGGGAAGCCGCGGCGGTATTTGCGGGCGCGGGAATTCGCACGTACGTCCACAAAGAGATCTGCCCGGTGCCGCTTTTATCGTACAGCGTCCGGACGCTCGGGACAGCCATGGGCGTGATGATCACCGCCAGCCACAACCCCAAAGAATACAACGGATACAAAGTATACGGCCCCGACGGCGCACAGCTGTCGCCCGAAGACAGTGCGGAAATATCGCGGCGGATGAGCCGGATCGTTGACTTTCGCAAGCTGAAAATATACGATTTTGATGAACTTGCGGATTCGGGGAAGATCGAATATTGTCCCGATACCGTGATAGACGGGTATTTCAAGACCGTACGCGCGCTGCTGCCGGACGACGTTGCCGGGCACTCCGATACCGCAGAACTTAAAGTTGTCTATACCGCGCTGCACGGCGCCGGCGCCGCGTTTGTCCCGAAGATTCTTGAAGAGATCGGGGTAAGCAACGTCTATACGGTAAAGTCTCAAATGGCGCCCGACGGCAATTTCCCAACCGTGCCCGTACCGAATCCCGAGAATCCCGCCGCGTACAAAAGAGCGCTCACGCTGGCAAAGCGGGTAGGCGCGGACCTGATCATTGCCACCGACCCGGATTCCGACCGCACCGGTGCGTGCATCAGAAACAGTGACGGTGAATACGAATTGATCACGGGCAACGAGATCGGCGAGATCCTGCTCCTGCGCCGCATCGCGCTGAATAAGCAGCCCCGGCCTTTCGCGGTGTCAACGCTGGTATCCACGCGCCTGTCCGGTAAGATCTGCCGCGGCAGAGGCGTCAAATATATCGACGTTCTCACCGGATTCAAGTTTATCGGAGAGCAGATCAAACTGCTGGAAGAGCAAGGGAACGGGCACTTCATTTTCGGCTTCGAAGAAAGCTACGGTTTCCTGGCGGGGAGCTACTGCCGCGATAAGGACGCGGTGGCCTCCTGCATGCTGCTTTGCGAGGCGGCTGCATTTTATAAAAAGCGCGGATTGACGCTGATTGATGCTTTGGAAGAGATATACGACGAGTTCGGCGCCCAGCACGAAGTCCAGACTTCACTTCAGCTTAAAGGCGAATCCGGCGCGGCGGAAATGCAGCGGCTGCTGACCGCGGTACGCGCCCTGGGCCCGGATATACTTACATGGATCAGGCCGGAGTATTACCTGGATCTGCTCGCCGGCAAACGCTATATACGCACCGCCAAAGGGAACTACCGGAGCGTCGCGGAAAAAGAGTTTCCGGTATCCGATGTACTTTATTATTCCTACGGCGATCTATGGTTCTGCATGAGGCCTTCGGGCACCGAGCCCAAGATCAAGATCTATTTCGGCGCCGGAGGACAGGACCGCGCGGAAGCGATCATCAACGCTGAATCGTTTAAAAATCTTGTTATGACCCGGATACGCGGGCTGTAACGCATCGTGAAGGGTCGTTGACCGCGGGAGCTGAATACCGGATTGAAAGATTTTGTCCACCTGCACGTACATACCGAATACAGCCTGCTTGACGGCGCCTGCCGCATAGGCGAACTGGTCGATAAAGCCGTCTCCTTCGGCATGAAGGCGCTTGCCATCACCGATCACGGCGTAATGTACGGCGTGGTGGACTTTTACGAAGCGTGCAATAAAGCCGGTATAAAACCGATTCTCGGCGCCGAGGTCTATACCGCGGCACGCTCGCGTTTCGACAGAGAGCCCGGGCTGGACGCGGACTACGGTCATCTGATCCTGCTTTCCGAGACCGACGAAGGCTACCATAATCTGATCAGGATCGTATCCGCTTCTTTCACGGAAGGTTTTTATTATAAACCGCGCGTCGACCGGGAACTGCTGCGCACCTACTCCCGCGGCCTGATCGCGCTTTCGGGCTGTCTGAAAGGCGACGTGGCGCAGCGGATACTTGCAGGGGATATCGACGGTGCCCGGGAGACCGCGCTTTCGTACCGTGATATTTTCGGGTCGGACAATTATTTTCTTGAACTTCAAAGCAACGGCATGGAGGAGCAGCGCATCGTCAACGCGGGCCTCATCCGATTGTCAAAAGAGCTGGATATCCCGCTTGTCGCCACTAACGACGTGCATTTCATAGAACCCGAAGACGCTCCCGTACAGGACATCCTGATGTGCATCCAGACGGGCAAAAAGTTGTCCGACGAAAACCGCATGAAATTCACGACGGGGACTGTATATCTGCGTTCCCGGGAAGAGATGGCAGCGCTGTTTGATAAGCTGCCCGAAGCGCTGGACAACACAGTCAAAATCGCCGAACGCTGCAATGTTACGCTTACTTTCGGACGCCCTGTGCTGCCGGTATTCGATATTCCGGGCGGCCTTTCCGCCGAGCAGTATCTGAGAAAGTTATGCGCTGCCGGAGCGGCGGAACGGTACGGCGCCGAACTGCCGCAAACCGTTCGCGAACGGCTGGATTACGAACTGGGCGTGATCTCGTCCATGGGCTATTGCGAATATTATCTCATCGTGTGGGACTTCATTCGCTACGCCAGGGAGCACGGGATCAAAGTCGGTCCCGGCAGAGGATCCGGCGCCGGTTCGCTGGCCGCGTACTGCCTGAAGATCACCAATATCGACCCGCTCAAATACAATCTTGCGTTTGAACGTTTCCTGAATCCCGAGCGCATCAGCATGCCCGATTTCGACGTGGATTTCAGCGACGACCGCCGCCGGGACGTGATCGATTATGT
>CACZOW010000181.1 GCA_902782885.1 uncultured Ruminococcus sp.
CCGCGCGCGTTAGAGTATAATTCCAAAGCAAATATACATTTGCGAGGAGGGTATCATGGCCTTTATCTACGACGAACCGTCATACACATTCAGTGAGTATCTGTTTATCCCCGGATTGACCAAGAAAGACTGCACCCCGGACAACGTATCTCTGAGAACGCCGCTCGTGCGTTTCCGCCAGGGGGAAAAATCGCCCTTAAGCATCAATATACCGCTGGTCTCCGCGGTAATGCAGGCTGTATCTGACGACAAGATGGCGGTCGCCCTTGCAAAATGCGGCGGCCTTTCATTCATTTTCGTGTCGCAGCCCATTGACAGTCAGGCGGACATGATCAGCCGCGTTAAAAAGTACAAATCCGGTTTCGTCATCAGCGACTCCAACCTGAAGCCGGACGATACACTTGAAGACGTGCTCAGACTGAAGAGCGAGAACGGCCATTCCACCATTGCCATCACCGATGACGGCACCGCCCACGGGCGGCTGATGGGCATTGTCACCAGCCGCGACTACCGCGTGAGCCGCATGGAATTGTCCCTGAAAGTAAAAGAATTCATGACCCCGTTCGCGAACCTGGTGTGCGGCGACGAGAACGTCTCGCTTAAGACCGCCAACGACATCATCTGGGATCACAAATTAAACTGCCTCCCCATCATCGACTCCGAGCAGAAACTGAAATACTTCGTGTTCCGCAAAGACTACGATTCCCATAAAGAGAATCCCCTCGAGCTGCTCGACGAGAGCAAGCGCTACATGGTCGGCGCCGGCATAAACTCCCGCGACTATAAAGAGCGCGTGCCCGAGCTGGTCAAAGCCGGCGTGGACGTGCTGTGCATCGACTCTTCCGAAGGCTATTCCGAGTGGCAGAAAGACACGCTCGAATGGATCAAGACCGAATACAACGGCCGGGTCAAAGTCGGCGCGGGAAATGTGGTCGACGGCGAATCCTTCAAATACCTTGCCGACTGCGGCGCGGACTTCGTTAAGATCGGAATCGGCGGCGGTTCCATCTGCATTACCCGCGAACAGAAAGGCATCGGACGCGGTCAGGCCACGGCGGTGATCGAAGTCAACAAAGCCCGCGAGCAGTATCTCAAAGACACCGGCATATATGTTCCTATCTGCTCCGACGGCGGCATCGTGCACGACTACCATATGACTCTCGCGCTGGCAATGGGCGCCGACTTCTGCATGCTGGGCCGCTATTTCGCCCGCTTCGACGAAAGCCCCTCCAACAAGATCAACATCAACGGCAACTATTATAAAGAGTACTGGGGCGAAGGCTCCAACCGCGCGCGCAACTGGCAGCGCTACGACATGGGCGGCAGCAGCAAGCTCTCATTTGAGGAAGGCGTCGACTCCTACGTTCCCTACGCCGGTCCCTTACGCGACAACCTGGAGATGTCCCTCTCCAAAATGCGCTCCACCATGTGCAACATCGGTGTCACGGATATTGCCTCCCTGCACCGCGACGCCAAACTCACCCGCGTCTCCTCTACCAGCATAATCGAAGGCGGCGCACACGACGTAATCCTCAAGGACAAGAATATTGCCACCGTAAAATAAGACAGACACACAAACAAGAAGGATCTGATCAGAATGAGCGAAAAGAACAAAGAAAAACCCGTACATCTCACAAAAGAAGGACTTGAAAAGCTCCAGAACGAATTCAATGAAAGGACCGGTGCACTGCGCCGCGAGATATCGGACCGTCTGGAAGAGGCCAGAAAGCAGGGCGACCTGTCTGAGAACTCCGAATACGACGATGCCAAAGAAGCGCAGCGGGTAAACGAGGAAGCTATAGTAGAACTGCAGAAAAAGCTGGATAATTATGTGATCATTGACGAAGACAGCGATACCAGCACAGTTAAAATGGGCCACCGCGTCACGCTGATAGATTGCGAATATAACGAAGAAGAAGAGTATTATATCGTCGGTTCTTCCGAAGCGGATCCGCTCAACAACCGGATCTCCAACGAATCCCCCGTGGGCGCCGCGATCCTCGGACATAAAAAGGGCGAGACTGTTGACGTTAAGACCCAGTTCGGCGTTATTAAATACAAGATCAAAAAGATCCGCGCCGCGGGTAATTGACACATTGACGGCGTTCAGGAAGGACGGTCAGGCATTGCCCGCCCGCAATCAACAAAACCATGCGCCGGCAGCGGACAGTTCCGTTCGCTGCCGGCCGTTTTCAGGAGGAAAATACAGTGAATCCAGCTGACAACAACACCAATACCGAACTTAACAACTCACCCGCCGCACCGCAGGAGGAAGCCGCCCTCGATCTGGGCGATCTGATGAAGGTGCGCCGCGCCAAACTGGCGGAGCTCAAGTCGTCCGGCGCCGATCCGTTCACGATCACAAAATTCGACGTAACGTTCAGATCTCCGGACATCGTCGCCCGCTACGATGAGATCTGCGAGGCGGAGCACGATCCTGATACCGGCCTTCCCGTGTCGGATAAAGAACCCGTGCCCGTGTCCATGGCAGGTCGCGTGATGCTCAAGCGGATAATGGGCAAAGCCAGTTTCGCGCACGTTCAGGACCGCGACGGCATGTTCCAGATTTATATCAAGCGCGACGACGTCGGCGCGGACAAATATGCTGCGTTCAAATCCTACGACATCGGCGATATCGTGGGCGTAAAAGGCACCGTATTCCGCACCAAGACCGGCGAGATCACGGTCAAATGTTCGGATATAGTCCTGCTCAGCAAATCGCTGCGGCCTCTCCCCGAAAAGAAGCACGGCCTCCGGGACGCGGATCTTCGCGCCAGAATGCGTTATGTCGACCTCATCATGAATCCGGACGTAAAAGACGTATTCGTAAAGCGTTCGCGCATTATTTCCGCCATCCGCCGTTTCCTGGATGGACGCGAATTTCTGGAAGTCGAGACCCCCGTGCTGCACACCATCGCGGGCGGCGCCGCTGCCAGGCCCTTCATCACGCACCACAATACCCTCAATATCCAGCTCTATCTGCGCATCGCGCTGGAACTCTACCTTAAGCGCCTGATCGTAGGCGGCATGGACCGTGTGTACGAGATAGGCCGGGTGTTCCGCAACGAAGGCATGGATACGCGCCACAACCCCGAATTCACGCTGCTTGAACTGTATCAGGCATATACGGACTTTGAAGGCATGATGGAGATCACCGAGAACCTCATCCGGTATTGTGCGCATGAAGTGCTGGGTACAGGCATCGTCCCCTACGGCGACCTGACCATCGACCTCGACACGCCTTTTGCGCGCATCACCATGACCGACGCGGTCAAAAAATACGCCGGCGTGGATTTCTCCGCGGTCAACACGCTTGAAGAAGCCCGCGCACTCTGCAAAGCGCACAATATCGCGTACGAGGAACGCCACGGCATCGGCGACATGCTCAACCTGTTCTTTGAAGAGTACTGCGAGCATCAGTTCGTTCAGCCTACGTTCGTGACCCATCACCCGGTGGACATTTCTCCCCTGGCCAAGCGCGACCCCAAACACCCGAACTACACCGAACGTTTCGAGCTGTTCATCAACGGCAGCGAATTTGCCAACGCGTTCTCCGAACTCAACGATCCGCTGGATCAGCGCGAACGGTTCGAGCACCAGGCGGCGCTAAAGGCCGCGGGCGACGACGAAGCGTGCGACGTTGACAACGACTTCCTGAACGCGCTCGAATACGGCATGCCCCCCACGGGCGGCATGGGCATGGGCGTTGACCGGCTGTGCATGCTGCTCACCAACACGACCACCATCCGCGACGTGCTGCTGTTCCCCACGATGAAGCCGCTCGACAAAGACAATCCGGACATCAAAACTGAAGAAAAGCCGGCAGAGGCTCCTGCCGCGGCGCCCGCCGCCGAAGAAAAGATCGATTTCTCCAACGTCGTTATAGAGCCGCTGTTCAGCGACAGTGTCGATTTTGAGACGTTCAGCAAGTCGGACTTCCGCGCGGTCAAAGTACTGGCATGCGAAGCTGTGCCGAAATCCAAAAAGCTCTTGAAGTTCACGCTGGACGACGGTTCCGGTACAGAGCGCACGATCCTGAGCGGGATCCACGCGTTCTATGAGCCCGAAGAACTGGTGGGCAAGACCTGCATCGCCATCCTGAACCTGCCGCCGCGGGCAATGATGGGCATCGAATCCTGCGGCATGCTGATCTCCGCGGTGCACAAAGAAGGCGACGAGGAAAAACTGCACCTGCTGCAGGTAGATCCGCATATTCCCGCGGGCGCGAAACTGTACTGAACCGGCACAATGACTGCTTTTGAAAAACTCGTAAACCTTATCGGTTCCTGCACCGACGGCGCGTACATGGCGGCGGAAATGACGGACGGCGGCTATACCGAACATCAGTTCCGCCCCGGCGCCGGCGCGCACAACGTCTACTCCCTCTCCAAATCCGTCACCGGCTGCGCTGTCGGGATCCTCGAAGCCGAGGGCAGGCTGCGCGACACAGACACCGTATTTACATATCTTTCCGCGTACTTCCCCGCCGGATACGATGAGCGCTGGCAGCAGGTCACGCTTAAAGACGTGATGCTGCACCGCACCGGCGTTGACTCCGGCGCCAATATCGATATCGACGTAATGGATTTCTGGGCCGACGGCCGCACGGACTTTTTAAAGCATGTATTGTCACAGCCCATTGTCAGCGAACCCGGCAAAGGGCCTTTCGTATATTGCGACACTAATTATTACCTGATCGGACGCGTGGTGGAAGAAGTCACCGGCATGACCTGCGGCGCGTTCCTGCAGAAGCGGCTGTTCGATCCGCTCAAGTGGCGGGGCAACGCCTGGGGCACCTGCCCGGACAACCACACGCTGTGCGGCACCGGACTGTTCGCCACCGCCCGCGACCTCTGCGCGTACGGCTATATGCTGGCGTGCGGCGGCAATTACGGCGGAAAACAGCTGCTTACGCCCGAATGGATCCGCAAGGCACGCGGCGAAAAAGGCGCGTACGGCTACGGTTTCACAAACTCCGGCGACGGGCGCTGGTTCTTTACCGGCGGCATGTACGGTCAGGGCCTGTATATATTCCCGGAACGGCGCACGAGCATCTGCGTACTGGGGCACGATATGCCC
>CACZOW010000182.1 GCA_902782885.1 uncultured Ruminococcus sp.
CACGAAATTGCGCGCCTCGGATTCGTAAATATCCACCGGCAGGAATTTGAGGCCGCGGGCGTACAGTTCCGCCAGCAGGAAGTAGATTGAGGCCTGGCTTTTGTCCTTCTCCGTGACTTCGCCGCTGCCGGCATCGGAATCGTCGGCGTTGTCCGCGGCAAAAGACTCGTCGGGCAGCATATTGTCCGCGGCATCCTCGGCGTCGGAACCGTCGTTCAGCTGTGCGCCGTCCTCCAGCAGATTCATCGCGGCCATGCGGGCGTACATTTTGTCGGGGCCGTGGAGCATGTTGGCGCCGTCGAAGTCGTCGATCTTCAGCGAGAACCGGGCGGCGTAGTACGCGTCGGGGCGGTACACTTTGAACCACGCGATGCGCAGCGACAATATGACGTACGCCACCGCGTGCGCCTTCGGGAACATGTATTTGATCTTCTTGCAGGAGCCGATGTACCATTCCGGCACTTCGTGGGCGCGCATCTCGGCTTCCCATTCGGGGGTGAGGCCTTTGCCCTTGCGGACGGATTCCATTATCGTGAAGGACATTTTTTTGTCCAGGCCTTTGCCGATCAGGTACAGCATGATATCGTCGCGGCAGCAGATGGCTTCGGACAACGTACACGTGTGGCTCTGGATGAGCGTCTGGACGTTGCCCGCCCACACGTCGGTGCCGTGGGACAATCCGGATATGCGCACCAGCTCGGAGACTTTTTTCGGCCGCGTTTCCTGCAGCATTTTGATAACGAAATTCGTGCCCAGCTCCGGGATGCCGTAAGTTCCCAGGGGCATGCTGATCTTCACCTTGCTCATATCCATTTTGAGCGCGTCGGGCGAGCTGAATATCGTCAGCATGTTCTCGTCGTTGATGTCCACGCCGCGGCTGTCAACGCCGGTATAGTTCTCCAAAAGCTTCAGCATTTCCGGGCCTTCGTGGCCCAGTATATCCAGCTTCAGGATGGTGTCGTGCAGATATTTGAATTCGAAATGCGTGGTCACGGTGTCCGAATCGGCTTTTTCGGCGGGATGCTGCACCGGCGTGAAGTCGGTCACTTCCTTGTCCCGCGGTATGACGATAATGCCGCCCGGATGCTGTCCGGTGGTCTTTTTGACGCCGACGAAACCGGAGGCCAGACGGTTGATCTCGGCGTTGCTGGCGGTCTTGCCGCTGCGCTCCAGGTACTTAAGCACGTAGCCCCGGGCGTTTTTCTCGGCGAGGCCCGTTACGGTACCGGCGCGGAACACTTTGCCCTTGCCGAACAGCACCTCGGTGTATTTGTGCGCGTTGGGCTGGTCGTCCGAAGCGAAGTTGAGGTCGATATCCGGTACTTTGTCGCCTTCGAATCCCAGGAACGTCTCGAAGGGTATGTCGTAGCCGTCGCGTATCAGTTCGGTGCCGCAGTTGGGACAATTCTTTTTCGGCATGTCGAAGCCGCAGTCGTAGCCTTCGTTTTCGTGGAATTCGAGGAAGCGGCAATTCGGGCAGCGGTAATGGGCGGGCAGCGAGTTGACTTCCGTGATACCGGCCATGTACGCGGCCAGCGACGAACCGACGGAGCCCCGAGAACCCACCTGGTAGCCGTTGCGGGCGGATTCCGCCACCAGCTCCTTGGCGGTGATGTACATTATGGAATAGCCGTGGCCGATGATGGAACTGAGTTCGCGCTCCAGCCGCTTCTCCACCAGTTCCGGCAGCGGATCGCCGTATATACTGCGCGCTTTTTCGTAGGCGCTGGTGCGCAGCGTCTCGTCGGAGCCGGGGATGCTGGGCGGATAGAAGCCGTCGGGTACCGGCTGGATCTTTTTGATCTGCGAAGCGATCAGGCGGGTGTTGTCCACCACGATCTCCTGCGCGCGGTCGCCCAGGTACTCGAATTCCTTGAGCATTTCCTCGGTCGTGCGCAGGTACACCGGCGCCTGGAACATATAGTCGTCGAAGCCCTGCCCCGCCTGCAGCACGGCGCGGTATATCTCGTCGTCCGGATTCAGGTAGTGTACGTCGCAGGTGGCGACAACGGGTTTGCCCAGGCGGTCGGCGATCTCGATCACTTTCAGGTTGAAGCGCTGCACGTCTTCCAGGGAGTCAACGGTACCTTCCCGCACCAGATACATATTGTTCCCGGAAGGCTGTATCTCCAGATAGTCGTACCAGCTCGCGATCTCCTCGAGCCGCGCGTCGCTCTCGCCGTTGATGATGGCGTCGTAGAATTCGCCCAGCGAACACGCCGTGGAGATCAGCAGGCCTTCGCGGTGCGCGTCGATCTCGAATTTGGGCATCCGGGGCCGCTTGTGATAATAGTCGAGGTTGGATCTGGAGATCAGTTCGTACAGATTTTTGAGGCCTACTTCGTCTTTGACCAGGACGATGCAGTGATATGTGGGCAGTTTCCGCGCTTCCGCCTCGCTCATATCCGGCGTCTGGTGGCACAGGTACACTTCGCAGCCGTATATGAACTTGAAGTCGGGCATCGTGGTCTTTTTGTATTTCTTTTTATAGATCTGGGTCAATTCGGAATAGCCCTGCACCACGCCGTGATCGGTGATGGCGCAGGCGTCCCAGCCCCAGCGGGAGAGCGTTTCCATCAGCTCTTCGGGGCGCGTGATGGCGTCAACGGCGCTCATCAGCGTATGCAGATGGAGCTCCACGCGCTTTACCGGCGCGTTGTCGACGCGGAACTGCTGCTTCGAGGCAATGATCGCCCGGGCCATGATCGTGAGCTCGTGGGAGAATTTGTCCAGCTGCGCTTCGCCGTACAGCCGGATATATTTATTCTTATCGAAGAAGCCTTCGACGTATTTGAGGTCTTCGGGCTGGAAGAAGAATTTGGCCACCACGGAGTAGGTGTCGTCGGTGATCGAAATGATGGCAATGTACGAGCCGCTGCTGAGTTTTTTGCTCTCGTACGCGAACACGCGCCCGCGCAGCGCCACGTAGCCTGAATCGGCGGAGAGATCGATCATGCGCACGATGGGGGCGTCAAAGTCTTTGCCGATGAGGATCACGTTGCCGTCGGCGTCTTTTTTGGGTTCTTCGCCCTCGGGCGGCGCGATGCGGGTGCGTTTGTTGCGTCTGCCGTCGCCGCGGCCGTTGTAGAAGCCGGCGCCGGGACCTGGCGCACGCGGAAAATCGGAGCTGCCTCCGTCCTCTCCGCCGCGCGGATAATAACCGCGGCTGCTGCGCGAATCGGCGCGGATCAGTTCTTCCTGCTCTTTCAGATATTCGGCTTCGCTGAAGTCAACGGCCACCGTTTCCGGCATGTGCGCGGGGGCTGACGGGGCCTCCTGCGCGGGCGCGGCAACGGTCTCCGGCGCCGGTGCGACAATGCTCTCGGGCGCGGGCGCGGAGTCAACCGCGGCAGCGGGCGCAGGGTCTGCTTCCGGCTCCGGTCCGTCGTATTGCGGCGCGGGGGCGGAATAATAGTCGTTGTCCTCCGCCGGAGGTTCGGGGAGAGGCGTATCGTTGTCCGCCGGGACCTCTTCCGCAGCTTCATTGTCCGCCGGAACATCTTCCGCAGCGGCATTGTCCGCCGGAGCCTCGCCTTCGAGCCGGAACACCACCTCCAGCGCCTCAAAACCGCAGCGCGCCGCCAGCTTCCGCCGGAACGCGTCCTTATCCGCCTCCGTGGCTTCCCGGGGCGTGTAAAAACAGTGAACCGTGATCTTCCGGTCCGCTTCTGAAATATATACTTTATCTATCTTTACTCTGAAATCGGAACTCATCAATAAACCCTCCGTCGTCTGTCAATTATAACA
Source organism: uncultured Ruminococcus sp. (assembly GCA_902782885.1). Classification (GTDB taxonomy): domain Bacteria; phylum Bacillota; class Clostridia; order UBA1212; family UBA1255; genus UBA1255. The sequence goes on from CACZOW010000182.1 coordinate 3,748, forward strand.
GATTCGGAGGGTCAATAAAAGTGCAACTTGCGGATTTTCGCGTTCGGTTTCCGGTTGGTTTTCGCGGTCGGTCCCGGGCCGGGCTCAGCTTTTTTCCTTGCGGCGGGGCAGGTATTTCAGCGCCTTCTCGAATTCGTCGTCAACGAAATCAAGGTAGAGCGGGCCGTTTTCCCCGGAGATCTCCAGAATGCCGGATTCGGGGCGGATCTTGCCGCCGGAGGTGTTGATCGCGGCGGGATAGGCGGAGAACCGGCCGAAGGAGACGATGTCGTCCTCGCCGCATTCGATCTGCCCCAGGGGGTTGGACCAGCTGCAGTCGAAGAACAGGAATTTGTTTCCTTCTTTTTTCATGTAGAGGCGCGCGCGGGGCTGGGTGAAACGCTCGGACAGCTTCGTGACGAGGCGGCAGACCGGCAGGTCGGGGTTGTTGATCAGGGTGAGGCGGTCAAACAGGTCTTTGAGCGCGTTTTTGCGCACTTCGTCCTGCTCCCGCTCTTTGAGGCGGCGGACCTGGTCCTGGAGATCCACGGCCAGCATGGGCTCCGTCTGCTCCGCGGTATCGCCGAACAGCGCCAGGAAGCGGCTGCGGCGCTCGTTGATCAGATCGGGCTTGCCGGCGGCTTTCAGGTACGCGCTGCGGGTCTTGAGGTATCTGTACACGATCAGTCCGAGGGCGGCCAGGGAGGCAACGCCGAAGGCGATCCAGATCGCCGCCTCTTCTTTGTGGCGCACCGCGGTCAACGCGAACATTGCCACCAGCAGCACCATGCTCACAACGGAGCAGGCCATTGTCACCGTGTCCGGCGGCAATTCCTTCTGCGTGTCGGCGTACCGCGAATAGCTGCGGCTGAACGCGTCATTTATCATTTCTTTAGGGTTTACGCTGTACTGTTTGGTATCTGAGGTGGTGTACATATCGTCCTTCTCCGTCAATAATCGCTCAAATCGTGTCGC
>CACZOW010000183.1 GCA_902782885.1 uncultured Ruminococcus sp.
CTGCAACCAGATGGTCAACTTCCTGGGCATCATGCAGAACGAATGGGCCGGCGCCCAGGCGTTCTCTTCCTTTGACACCTACCTGGCTCCTTTTGTAAAAGTAGACAACCTGGATTACAAAGAAGTGAAACAGTGCATCCAGTCTTTCATCTACGGTGTAAACACGCCGTCCCGCTGGGGCACACAGGCTCCCTTCACCAACATCACCGTGGACTGGACCGTGCCGAACGACCTGGCGGAACTCAACTGCATCGTCGGCGGCAAGGAGATGCCCTACAAGTACAAGGACTGCAAGAAAGAGATGGATATGGTGAACAAAGCGTTCATCGAGATCATGATCGAAGGCGACGCCAACGGCCGCGGCTTCCAGTATCCGATCCCTACCTACTCCATCACCAGCGACTTCGACTGGTCCGACACCGAGAATAACCGCCTGCTGTTCGAGATGACCGCCAAATACGGCACGCCGTACTTCTCCAACTACATCAACAGCGACATGGAGCCCAGCGACGTGCGGTCGATGTGCTGCCGCCTCCGCCTCGATCTGCGCGAACTGCGCAAAAAGTCCGGCGGCTTCTTCGGCAGCGGCGAGAGCACCGGCTCCATCGGCGTTGTCACCATCAACATGCCGCGCATCGCGTACCTGTCCAAGACGGAAGAAGAGTTTTACCGCCGTCTGGATCATATGATGGATATTGCCGCCCGCTCGCTGAAGATCAAGCGCACCGTCATCACCAAGCTGCTTAACGAGGGCCTGTATCCGTACACGAAACGGTATCTGGGCACCTTCGACAACCACTTCTCCACCATCGGCCTCGTCGGCATGAACGAAGCGTGCCTGAACGCGAAGTGGCTGCGCGTTGACCTCACCCACGAAGAGGCGCAGGAATTCACGAAGGACGTGCTGAATCATATGCGTAACCGGCTCTCCGACTATCAGGAGAAATACGGCGACCTGTACAACCTGGAAGCCACGCCGGCCGAATCCACCAGCTACAGACTGGCCAAACACGACGTTGCCCGCTACCCCGACATCATCACCGCCGGCGGCGACTGCGGCACGCCCTACTACACCAACAGCTCGCACCTGCCGGTCAGCTACACCGCCGACATTTTCGACGCGCTGGACATCCAGGACGAACTGCAGACGCTGTACACTTCCGGCACCGTGTTCCACGCCTTCCTGGGCGAGAAGCTGCCCAACTGGAAGTCCGCGGCAAACCTGGTGCGCAAGATCGCCGAAAACTACAAACTGCCTTACTACACGATGTCTCCCACGTATTCCGTCTGCCGCAAGCACGGCTACCTCACCGGCGAGCAGTACCGTTGCCCGCACTGCGGTGAAGTCACCGAAGTGTACAGCCGCATCACCGGCTACTACCGTCCCGTGCAGAACTGGAACGCCGGCAAGACGCAGGAGTTCAAGGACCGCCGCCTGTACGACATCCCCCACTCCAAACTGAAGAGAAACGGTACGGTCATCGTTGACGGCGCGGAGTGCTGCGGCGCCGAGGTCGATACGGATAAAGTTGTCACCGACAACACTGCCGCGGTGCAGACCGCCATGGAGAACGCCGTGGAGACCGCGCGCAAGGCCGTTGGCGAAGGCAGAAAGCTCCTGCTGTTCACCACCAAGACCTGCCCCAACTGCCGCATGGCCAAGACGATCCTGGACAACGCGGGCATAAAGTACGAAGTCGTTGACGCCGAGGACAATCCGGAACTCACCGCCAAATACGAGGTCAAACAGGCTCCCACGCTCATCGTAGTGGAAGGCGCCAACACCGAGAAGTTCGTCAACGCCTCCAACATCCGCCGCTTCGCCCAGGGCTGAGGAAATTTCAATGTATTACGACATTATCATCATAGGGGCCGGCACTGCCGGCCTCACTGCGTCAATATACGCCCGCCGCGCCGGCAAGTCCGTGCTGCTCATCGAGCAGGAAAACTTCGGCGGTCAGATCGTTTATTCCCCGCTGGTGGAAAATTATCCGGGCATTGCCTCTGTATCCGGCAACGCGTTCGCGGATTCGCTGCTCACGCAGGCGGAAGCGCTGGGGGCGGTGACGGAACTGGCGGCAGTGACCGCGATCTCGAAAGAGTCCGACGGCACGTTTACAGTTCAGACTGAGTACGGTGATTTTACCGCGGGAGCGCTGATCGCTGCCACCGGCGCCAGTCACCGCAAACTGGGACTGGAACGTGAAGAAGAACTTACGGGCAGCGGCGTTTCGTATTGTGCGCTGTGCGACGGGGCGTTCTTCAAAGGGCGCGACGTGGCCGTTGCCGGCGGCGGCGACACGGCGTGCCAGGACGCGGTGTTTCTGGCGGGGCTGTGCCGGAAGGTGTACGTTGTCCACCGTCGCGACCAGTTCCGCGCGGAGCAGCGCAACGTGGATATGCTGCGCTCGCTGCCTAATGTGGAGCTGGTGCTGAACGCGCGGGTAACGGAACTGAAGGGCGCCGGCGAGCTTACCGGCATCGATGTGACCGACACTCAGACCGGCGCCGTGCGGCATCTGGACGTGTCGGCGTTGTTCGTGGCGGTAGGTCAGATCCCCGCCACCGGGCTGCTCCGCGGGATGACGGAGCTGGATGAAAAAGGCTATATCGTTGCCGGCGAAGACACGCGAACTTCGGTGCCGGGATTGTTTGCGGCCGGAGACGTGCGCACCAAATCAGTGCGGCAGCTGACCACCGCCGCCGCGGACGGCGCCGTTGCCGCCACCGCAGCGTGCCGGTACCTGCGCGAAAACGGCCGCTGATAATTCATACTATTTACCTTTAATTGTCTCATTTTTGCCACAAAGCGGGGCTATAATGGCCATGGAGCTTGAGAGAGCAGC
>CACZOW010000184.1 GCA_902782885.1 uncultured Ruminococcus sp.
GATCTGGACTGCAAAGTGTATATGGTCAAAGTCTCATACGAGCAGAAGCCGCACCGCCGCGAAGTGATGCGCACCTACGGCGCGTCCGTGACGCCTTCGCCTTCTGAGACCACCGCGGTCGGCCGCAAGATCCTGGAGGAATTCCCGGGCACTACCGGCAGCCTCGGCTGCGCGATCTCCGAAGCGGTGGAAGTCGCGGTGTCGACGCCCGGCTACCGTTACGTGCTGGGCAGCGTGCTTAACCAGGTCCTGCTGCATCAAAGCATTATCGGACTTGAAGCGGAAGCCGCGCTCAATAAATACGGCATTAAGCCCGACATCATCATAGGCTGTGCGGGCGGCGGCTCCAACCTGGGCGGCCTGATCGCGCCGTTCATGCGCGACAAGATACAGGGCAAACTGGATTGCCGCATCGTAGCGGTGGAGCCCATGTCCTGTCCCAGCTTCACCCGCGGCAAATACGCGTACGATTTCTGCGATACAGGCAAAGTCTGCCCGCTCGCCAAGATGTACACGCTGGGCAGCGGCTTCATTCCCGCGCCCAACCACGCGGGCGGTCTGAGATATCACGGAATGAGCTCCGTATTGTCCCAGCTGTACGATGACGGATTGATGGAAGCGGTATCCGTACCGCAGACAGAAGTGTTCAAGGCTGCGGAGCTGTTTGCCCGCACCGAGGGCACGCTGCCGGCACCGGAGAGTTCCCACGCTATCAAAGTGGCGATCGACGAAGCGATCAAATGCCGTGAGACCGGCGAAGCGAAGGACATTCTGTTCGGACTTACCGGGACCGGTTATTTTGACATGGTGGCTTACGAAAAATTCCACGACGGTGTGATGTCGGATTACAGACCTACCGACGAGGAACTGGCAAAGAGCCTTGCCACGCTGCCGAAAGTGTGATCCGGGCGCTTAGTGCCGTAAACAGGAGCCTTTGATGGCGAGAGAGGCAATTGACTGCAAAACAGGCAGAAACAGAGCGAAGACGGCCGCCGCGGTCACAGCGCTGGCCGTGTTCGCTCTTTTGACGCTTCCGGCGGGAATCTATGAGCTGAGCCGGGGCGGCGGCGTGCTCAGAGGCGGCGCTCCGGCACTGGAGAAACCGGCGGCAACGCTCAAAAATTCCGTTTTATCCGGCATTTTTAACGTTTCCGGGAACCCGGACGTGATCGTCGGCAGAGACGGCTGGCTCTATTACGCTCCCACGCTGGCTGATTACCTGGAGGCAGGGACGATTGACGACGCAGGCTTCGTCGAACTCGGACGCCGGCTGGAGCTCCTGCGTGATTATTGCGAGGCTCGCGGCGCTGAATTTGTTTTCGTGTGCGTGCCCAACAAGAATACGGTGTATCCCGAGCATATGCCGCGTCTATACGGAAGCGGCGCCGGGGCGGGCGGCAATCTGTCCCGGCTTCCCGGGCTGCTCCGCACCGCCGGCGTCAACGGTCCGGATCTCCGCACGCTGCTGGCATCCGCGCGGAACGGTTATTTTGCCGGCGGAGACCCGGAACTGTATTATAAGACAGACACGCACTGGAACGCCGCGGGTGCGGCGGTGTGCGCCGACTGGCTTGCGGCGGCGCTCGGCGGCAGCGGTACGCCGTATTCGGAATGCCCGGCGATAGGGCTGGCGAGTTTCGGAGGCGATCTGTACCGGCTGCTGTATCCGTACGGCGCTTCAAAACGGGTCGATACGGAGTACGGTCCCGGCGTTTCAGCGGACGCGCCGCACTTTAAGTTCGACAAGCCTCCCGTATCGATGATGGATATGGATATCGTCACCGACAAACCGTCGGCGAACGGCCGTCTGCTGGTGTTCCGGGATTCATTCGGTTCCGCGCTGGTGCCGCTCCTGTCCGAGCGCTTCGGGCACGTCAGGTATCTGCGGGGCGACGCGCCGTACGATTTCACCAAAGTCGAGAGCGAACAGCCGGACGCGGTGATATTAATTCTGGCCGAGCGCAATCTGCGCCGGCTTCTGGAGTGTGATTTCAATGGGGTCGATATCTGACCGGAATACCGCTTACCGTTCCGGGCTGCGGACGGTCATTCGGACAATTACTGCGCTTTTGGTCTGTTCCGCGCTCCTGATATGTGCCTCGGGCTGCGGAAAGTCAAATAAACGCGCTCAGGAGGGCATAAAACTGGCGGACGGACGTACCTTGATGATCGGCGCGCCCCTGAACGAAACGCCGTTTGAAGGGCTCCTGGAGCGTCAGGAAAGCAACAGCTGCATCGGCAGCGGTACCGACGTGAATTACAGGTATGAGGATTTCAGCATCAACGCCTACCCGGACGGCAGCGGCGGCCATTTCGTCGGTATGATCAAGATCGAGGGCAGCGGCGTGGAAACCGTGAGCGGTCTCCGGAAGGGGATGTCCCGTGCCGATGCGGAAAAGCAGTGCGACTGCGAATATTCCGCCGAGATGGGAGCGCTCGTATACGCGCCGAAAGGCGGGGGAGCCGTGTTGTCCGCGTTTCTGGACCGCGAGGGCAGCATCGACTGGATCGTTATCGTTTACGAAAGTCCGGGCAATTGACGGTCATCCGTATTATTATTTCGGATCCGGGAGGGAAGTATGAACCGGGAGACAATTGACAGAATACGCAAATTCACCGAAGACCGCGACTGGGATCAGTTCCATACGCCCGCCAATCTGGCGAAATCTATCTCCATCGAAGCTTCCGAACTGCTGGAGTGTTTTCAGTGGAGCGACGAGAATTACGATATTGACCACGTGAAAGAAGAACTGGCCGACGTGCTGGTATACTGCCGGAACCTGCTGGATAAGCTCGGGCTGGACGAGGACGAGATCGTCAACGCCAAAATGGCCAAAAACGAAGCAAAGTATCCGGTCGAAAAAGCCAAAGGCCGGGCGGACTAATATGACAAGCTGAGCGGCCGGGGCGGCTGGGATTGACAGCGTACAAAGCTTTTATTATAATCAATAAGGAAAATACGGCAGATCCGATTGCCGCAACAGGAGGAAATAATATGAAAAAGTACTTATGCATTGCCCTTTGCGTACTGCTTTGCATGGCGCTGGCTGTACCCGCGTTCGCCGAGAGCCACGCAAAATCCCTCGAAGGCGCGAAACTGACCGAATCGTTCTCGGATGACTTCGAAGAAGATCTTGACACCGGCATCTGGGAACCGGTAATGGCGGTCCACACGGAAGACGGTTTTATGTACCTTGGTAAAGGCGAAGGCGGCTGGATCCAGGCAGGTTACGCTGTATACGCGTACACGGATCTGGATGACGGCGATTCCTATGTGATCGAATTTGATTTCACTTCCAATTATTCCGACTGCTATTTCGGCGTGGGTATCCGCTCTCCCGAGGGCACCGGCGCGAATAATAACAACGGCGGCCGATTCGGCGTTCCCGCCGCATCTGAGACCGGTTCCGGACTCTCTTTCGACCTGGGCATCAAACCCAAGCCCAATTTTATCGGCGTCTGCCTTAACAACGGCACTGAGTACGGTGACGCGGCGCAGTTCCTGGTTGCGTTCCCGGATGGCTACGACGGCAAATCCGGCCACGTCAAGATCGTTGACACCGTAGACAAAGTTACTCTCTACATCAACGACATCGAAGTCGTAACTCTTGAACTGAGCGAGCTGGACTTTGACGTATTCAATAAGGTCGTCGCATACGACGCTGCCGGCGAAGTACTGTTCGAAGGTCCCTGCGAACTTACCTCTGTCAACGAAAGATTTAATTTCTATCAGAGAAACAACATTTACGGCGTCGATAACTTCAAGATCAGCGCGCTCACTTTCCCGGGCGAGAAACCTACCGAAGCGCCTGCCACCGAAGTTCCGCCCACGGAAGCTCCCACCGAAGCGCCCGCCGTTACCGACGCGCCCGCCGTTACCGACGCGCCTGCCGTGACCGAAGCTCCGAAGACTACCGACGCGCCCAAGGACAATGATAACAAGAACACCGACGACGCGAAAAAGAAGAACGCGTGGCTCGTGCCCGTGATCATCGGCTGCGCGGTGGTCGTTGCCGCCGTGGTCATCGCCGTGATCGCCGCGTCCAAAAAGAAGAAAAAATAATACGAAAATTTGAGTTTTCCTCAAAAAAGTGTTGACAACGCGCGTCCGGATGTGGTATCATGCGCCCTGCGGGTCAAGTAGAAGTGTTCGCTTCTCACCTCGCGGGACGCACGCGCCCCCGGGTAACGCATTGATACAGGCCGGAAGGTCTATGTGTTTCAGTGTATTCAGCGAACCGATCTTGCTCGGTTCGCTATTTTTATTGCGGAGGTGTCTGCTATTAACAAAGACGGTTTACTGATCAATGAAGAGATTCGCGAGAAAGAGCTGCGTCTTATTGACGAAAACGGCAGTGTGCTCGGTATAATGTCTGCGCGGGAAGCACAGCTCATTGCCAACGAGCGCGAAACGGACCTGGTCCTGATCGCTCCCAACGCCGTCCCGCCCGTGTGCAAACTTATGGACTATAAAAAGTTCGTATTTGACCAGGCGAAGAAGGAGCGCGAGGCGCGTAAGAATCAGAAGGTCGTTGACATCAAGGAAGTCCGGCTGACGGTCGGCATCGGCGATCACGACTTCAACGTCAAACTCAGGAGCGCGCAGAAGTTCCTGGAAGACGGTGATAAAGTCAAAGTCACGGTGCGCTTCGGCGGACGTGAAATGAAATACACCAACGAAGGTGAGATCCTCATCGATAAGATGGCCGAGGGCCTGAAAGAGTACGGCACGATGGACAAGCGCCCCAAACTCGAAGGCAAACGCATGTCAGCCCTCATTAATCCAAAATAAAACTGATCAGTTTATTTGATCTTGATCCATGCAGAACACACAACGGATGATACGAAAGGAAATGATCGAAAATGCCGAAAGTAAAGACACACAGCGCTACTAAAAAAAGATTCAGACTGAGCGCTAACGGTAAAGTAAAAATGAGCCACGCCTGCAGACGTCACAGACTGGTAACCAAACCCCGCAAAGCCAAGAAGGGCCACAAGATCGGTGTGTACGCATCTGACGCAAATGCCGCTACCGTGAAGAAAATGATGCCCTACGCGAAGTAAGAGAAGGAGGTAGTTACAATGTCTAGAGTCAAGAATTCCGTTGCCACCAGAGCAAGACGCAAGAGAACTCTCAAGCTGGCCAAAGGCTATTTCGGCAGAAAGAGCACCGTTTTCAAGACCGCTAATCAGGCTGTCATCAAGTCAGCGATGTACGCATACCGCGACAGAAGACAGAACAAGCGCAATTTCAGAAAACTCTGGATCATCCGCATCAACGCTGCCGCCAGAGAGAACGGTATGTCCTACAGCACGTTCATGCACGCGCTCAAAGAGCACAATATCGCCCTGGACAGAAAAGTTCTGGCCGATATGGCAGTCACCGATAAAGCCGGTTTCGCCAAATTGGTGGAGCAGGTAAAGGCCTGATAACTATATCATCAATAAGTGCGCTTCGGGAACGCTTCGATGCCGGTCCCGGAGCGTTTATTTCGGCCGGAAAACGTCCGGCGCGGATTTGAACGATGTTTTCAGATAATAAAGAGATCAGTTATGTCGGCAGTCTTACGGACAAGCGCGTGGCGTTTGTCCGCGGCCTTTCGCGGCGTAAAAACAAGCCGGATTGCGAATGCTTCTTCCTGGAAGGCGAGCGCGCGGTGTCCGAAGTTCCGCTGAAGCAGGGGAGCATCGATACGCTGGTGCTGAGCCGCAGCTATGTGGAGGGCGTCGACACGCAGTATGGGCGTTTCGCGATCATCCGGAAACTTCAGAACTGCGGCGCCGGCACGCTTTACGTCACGGACAAGGTGTTTGCGGCGATAACCGGTACCGTAAGCCCGCAGGGGATCGCGGCGGTGGTCAATAAGCCCCGTTTCGGTGCGCTCGAGCCGCTGCTCCGGGGAGCAGACCGCGTGCTGGTGCTGGAAAACCTGCAGGATCCGGGCAACCTGGGCACCTGCATCCGTACCGCGGA
>CACZOW010000185.1 GCA_902782885.1 uncultured Ruminococcus sp.
CAATAACCATCGCACTGATCTTTTTCATGTTGTCCCTCCGGCAGCTCCTCTCGCGGCGCTGCGGCAATATTATACTGCCGCGCCGGTGGAAATGTCGAATTTTTTCTCTTGATCAAATGTTGACATTTACTAAAGCACCTACGCCTCATTTCCCCTCCGCCCGGTTTGTCTTTTACGCCGAAACTGTGCTATAATCCGAAAGAACGGGGGGTGAAAAACGGCATGATCATCAACACGGGACAGCGCACCGACATACCGGCGTTTTACGCGGAGTGGTTTGCCAACCGCCTCAAAGAGGGCGTTGTCTGCGTGCGCAATCCGTATTATCCCGAACAGGTCAGCCGCTACCGCCTCGATCCGTCGGTCGTTGACTGCATCGGATTCTGCACAAAAGATCCCGCGCCAATGTTCCGATACATGGACCTTCTAAAAGACTACGGTCAATACTGGTTCGTGACCATTACCCCCTACGGCCGTGATATCGAGCCGAACGTCAAGGACAAACGCCGGCTCATTGACGACTTCAAGACCCTTTCGGGGCTTGTAGGCGTCAATTCATCCGGTTGGCGCTACGATCCGATCATAATCACGGAGCGATACACGGCAGAATATCATATTGACGCATTTGAGCGGATGGCAGCCGCGCTGGAGGGATATACCCAGACCGCGGTGATCAGCTTTATTGACCTCTATGCGAAAGTCCGGCACAACTTTCCCGAAGCGCGGGAAGTTGCGGCCGAAGAACGTCTGGCGCTGGGCAAAGAAATGGTGAGGATTGCCGCCGCCCACGGCATGACGCTGAAGCCCTGTGCCGAGGGCAGTGAACTTGCGGCGTTCGGCGCGGATTGCGGCGGATGCATGCGTATCAGTGACTATGAAAAAGCGATCGGAATGCGGCTGGACGCACCGGTCAAAAAAGGCGCACGGGCGGAGTGTGCGTGCTATATCTCCTGCGACATCGGTGCATATGACACCTGCCGGCATTTCTGCAGATACTGCTACGCCAATACGGACCGCGCAAACGTGCTCGCACGCTCAAAACAGCACGACCCGAATTCCCCTTTCCTGGTCGGCAACTACCGGGAGGGCGACGTCATAAATGACGTTCCGCAGCGGTCGTGGATCGACGGCAGACTGAGCCTGCTTTGAATTGAACTAAGATAGCCCCGAACGCATAATAGCAGCGTTGACAAGAAGGTGACGCCATGGACCAGGCAGAAAGAAGACAATATTTGATACGTTACCTGCTCTCCGAAAACCCGGAGTACAATGACACGGCGATCCCCGCGGACGAGTACGGACAGAAACGGCTGCTGCGCTCGCTTTTCAACGTACGTTTGCCGGGTGCGATCGGCGGAGACTTTCTCGCCGTGCAGGACGAGTATCTGCGGGAGGCAATACGCGAGAAAGGGATTACTGACGCCTCCTCCCTCGCCCCCGCCGCGCCCGGGGTATATCTGTGGCAGGGCGACATCACAACGCTGAAATGCGGGGCGATCGTCAACGCCGCCAACTCGGGTATGACAGGCTGCTACGTGCCCTGCCTCGAAGCGGCCGATTCCGTCGGGACAGACAGCATCGCGTTCTGCTGCATTTCCACGGGCGTGTTCGGTTTTCCGCAAAAGGCGGCGGCAGAGGTCGCGGTGCGGACGGTAAAGGAATACAAAAACGAAACAGGAAGCGCTATCAAGGTGATATTCAATGTCTTCAAAGATGAGGATCTCGCGATCTACCGGGAACTGCTCGGACAATATCAATAAACTTCGCGAAGCACTCTCCCGCTCCGAGGCGGTGGTGATAGGCGCGGGCGCGGGGTTGTCAACGTCGGCCGGCTTCACATACAGCGGCGAACGTTTTGAAAAGTATTTCAGCGATTTCCGCGAGAAGTACGGCTTTACGGACATGTACTCCGGCGGGTTTTACCCATACCCTTCCAAAGAGGAGTTCTGGGGCTACTGGTCCAGATACATCCTGATAAACCGGTACATGGATGCCCCGAAACCGGTCTACAATGATCTACTCGCGCTGGTGAAGGACAAAGATTACTTCGTAATTACCACCAACGTCGATCACTGTTTCCAGAAGGCCGGTTTTGACAAAAAGCGGCTGTTCTATACCCAGGGCGATTACGGCCTGTTCCAGTGTACAGGTCCCTGCTGCAACGAGACTTTCGATAACCGTGAAATGATCGTACGGATGGTCGAAGGACAGAAGGACGGCAAGGTGCCTCCCGAACTTTTTCCGAAGTGCCCCAATTGCGGCAGACCGCTCACCCTCAATCTCCGCTCGGACGATTCGTTTATTGAAGACTACGGCTGGGTCGAGGCGGCGCAGCGGTACGATCAATTTCTGCGGGAACACGAAGAAAATCGGGTCCTGTTCCTCGAATTGGGCGTCGGGTCCAACACGCCGTCAATAATTAAATATCCCTTCTGGCGGATGACCTTAAACAATCCGAACGCGACGTACGCCTGCGTCAATTACGGCGAATCCTTCACCTTAGAGGAGATCGCGGACCGCTCCGTATGCATTGACGACGATATCGGCGAAACGATCAGACAGCTTCAATAAAAAATTTACGGAATGTAAAAAAAGCTGTTGACAGATCATATCGCACGCGATATAATATTGCCGCAATATTTCGCACGCGATATATTTTGAGGTGAAACATGAACGACAAATACGCATCGCTCCGACTGAAGAACCAGCTCTGCTTCCCGCTTTAC
>CACZOW010000186.1 GCA_902782885.1 uncultured Ruminococcus sp.
GACGAGATCGTTGAAGAGCTGTTCAACGTGTATATCGCCTGCGAGACGCGCAATAAGGGAGCAAACACTTGAACCGCTGCCTGCTGGGTCTGGATTACGGCGACAGCAGGACGGGCGTAGCACTTGCTTTCGGTGACGGGCCGGCATTGCCGCTGTGTGTGATCGATTCGACCGTCGGACGGCGCAAGACTGCTGCCGAGGTCGCGGACGTTGCCGCCGCGAAAAGCGCCTCTTTTATCGTTGTCGGACTTCCGGTCAACATGGACGGCACTAAAGGCAGGCGCGTTGCCGCCACGGAAAAGTTTGCCCGCGCGCTCCGCGAAGAACTTGCCGCCCGGAATATTCCGGCGGAAGTTGTCTTCTGGGACGAGCGGCTCACTTCCAGAGTCGCGGAATCCGAATTACGCGAAATGAACTACAGCGGAGGACGTGACGGTACAAGCGACCAGATCGCCGCCGCTATAATACTTGAAGATTATATTCAATACTTAAATAATACGGACGACAGAGATCGCGCTGAAAAGTCCGGGAAGGACGATTATATGGACGATACGATCAACGAAAAAACTGAAAATACCGAAAACGAGGTTGCTGACGTTCTGAATGAGGCCGAAAATGCCGCCGGACAGCTGGAGAAACTCGTGAACGATATCACCGCGCTCACTTCCGGTTCCGACGTGGAAGAAACGCCGGATGACGCTGACGAAAACAGTGATTCGCCCGATTCCGAAGACGACGGATTCGAAGGCGTAAACCTTATCTCGCTCTATGATGAAGAAGGCAACGAATATTTCTTTGATCTGCTGGATTATGTTGACTACAATGAAAAGCTGTACGCCATTCTGATTCCCGACGCCACCGAGAACGACTCCGACAGCGACGAGGTCGTCGTAATGGAAACGTACTTCGACGGCAACGAACCCAACTTCGTTTTTGTGGACGACGAGGAACTTGCGCAAAAGATCCTCGACGAATACACCGCCGGTCAAAGCGAGGGCTGATACCGAAATGTTTGTACCCGCATTCGTTGACATACATATGCACGGCGCCGCCGGACATGACGTAGGGACCACGGACCGGGAAGGGCTTCATGCCATTTGCGCGATGCTGGCGGCTCACGGTACTGCCGGATTTTTGCCGACGCTCCCCGCGGTCTCGTTTGAGAATTGCCTCCGGGCGCTCAATGTGATCTCCGAAGTGATGGAGGAACAAAGCTGCTTTGTCCGTAATATGGTCAAGACCGCTGAATCCGGCGTACCGTATAAACTGCCAGAAGCACTCATTCTCGGAGCGCACCTTGAAGGACCTTTCATGCTGAGCACCTGCAAGGGCGCGCTGGATGAAAGTGTGTTTGTTGACGCCACCGTGGAGAACTGGGAAAAGCTCACCGGCGATCTTGCCGGGATCGTTAAACGCGTCACCATTGACCCCCTGCGTCCCGGCGCCATGGAACTCATACCGTACCTCGCGGCGCACGGAGTAAGCGTTACCTGCGGTCATACCGCCGCGGACGCGGACACGGTCAATAAAGCTTTCCGGGCAGGGGCCACATCTGTGACACATATTTTTAACGCGATGCCTTCGCTGCATCACCGCGCGCCCGGACCGGTGGGAGCGGCGCTAGCGGATGACGATACGTACGCGGAACTGATCTCAGATTTTCTGCACGTCAACAGCCTGGTATGCAAAATGGTCATCAAGTGCAAAACGCCGGATCACGTTGCCGTTATTACCGATTCCTGCGAGGCAGCGGGAATGCCGGACGGACGCTACCAGCTGAGCGGGCGGGAGATCATGGTCGTCAACGGCGAAGCGCGTCTCGAAGACGGCCGCCTCGCTTCCAGCACCGTATTTATGGACCGGGAACGCCTGAATCTGCTCTCTCTGGGATTCGGAGAGCGCGATATCGCTAAACTGACTCACCATACGCCGCTTTCCGCGATCGGCGCAAAATCCGGCGTAAAACATATGTTTTCCAGCCTGTTTGCCGGAATAGGACCGGACGGATACGCGGAAGGAACTTATTATATTAAAAACTGATTATTTGACAGGAGAACTATTATGAGAATCGAGACAAAATGTGTTCAGAGCGGATACAAGCCGGAAAACGGTGAGGCACGGGTGTTGCCGATCTATCAAAGCACGACTTATAAGTATGATACAGCGGGCGCAATGGGTGCGCTTTTTGATCTTTCCGCCGACGGTTTTTTCTATACGCGTCTCGCCAATCCTACCGTTGACGCCGTTGAAAAGAAGATCGCCGATCTGGAAGGGGGAGTAATGGCGGTGATGACCGCATCCGGTCAGGCGGCCAGCACATATTCCGTCATCAATATCTGCAAAGCCGGAGACCACGTGGTCTGCTCTTCCGCGATTTACGGCGGAACGTTCAACCTGTTCAATAAAACGCTCAGAGACCTGGGCATCGATTTCACGTTTGTGTCTCCCGAAATATCCGCGGAAGATCTTGACGCCGCGTTCAGACCGAATACCAAGTGTGTATTCGGCGAAACGATCTCCAATCCGTCGCTGGACGTGCTGGATATCGAAATGTTCGCAAACGCCGCGCATGCGCACGGAGTACCGCTGATCGTTGACAATACCTTCGCCACGCCCGTGAATTGCCGCCCGTTTGAATTCGGCGCCGATATCGTGACGCATTCCACCACGAAATATATGGACGGACATGCCTGCGCGCTGGGCGGCGTCGTCGTTGACAGCGGCAATTTCGACTGGGAAGCATCGGGCAAATATCCGATGCTCACTACGCCGGACGAATCTTATCACGGCGTCACATACACCAAAGCCTTCGGCCGCTGCGCTTA
>CACZOW010000187.1 GCA_902782885.1 uncultured Ruminococcus sp.
CGGCTACACCTTTGTCCCGTTCCTGTAGCCGCAAATCGCAAATAAGGAAATTGCGGCTACATATTCGCCCCGTTCCTGTAGCCGCAAATCGCAAAATAAGGAATTGCGGCTACACCTTCGCCCTGTTCCTGTAGCCGCAAATCGCAAATAAAGAAATTGCGGCTACATATTCGCCCCGTTCCTGCAGCCGCAAATCGCAAAATAAGGAATTGCGGCTACACCTTCGCCCTGATCCTGTAGCCGCAAATCATATTAAAAACAGATAATGCGTTTTTGTTAAGAAAATCGAAAAACGCTGGGGAAAAATGAGCGAGAACGCGGATGAATGAGCGCCCAAGCATCGCGGCAGGCGTTGATCGAGCGTCCCCTGCAGCGCGGCACGCATTGCGGCAGACAGGGTTCTCAGGCATCCGCCTTTGGAGTCAGTTCCGGCCAAATAATACCGTTTGCTTTCACGGGATCAGGAAAAGCGCCAACAATGCGCAATAACGCGCGTGCTTCAAAAAGTTGTGGACAATTCCGTCCCGTTGTGGTATTATACGTTCCGGACAGCCGCGCAGGCGGACAAGTCCGATCTTTGCGGGTGTAGTTCAATGGTAGAATTCCAGCTTCCCAAGCTGACTACGGGGGTTCGATTCCCCTCACCCGCTTTTTTTATGCCTTTCGGCCAACGCCCGCGGCCCGGATCCGTTTTCCGCGTCACGACTCCCTCACCAAATAACAGGCGTACAAAGAAAAAAGCCCGTTTCCGGGCATAAAAAAAGCTCTTAACCGGAGTCGGACCGGTGACCTCATCCTTACCAAGGATGCGCTCTACCTACTGAGCTATAAGAGCAATTTCCGCGCTTTTTCTTTCGCGCGAAGCGTATTATACAGGATGGCCGGCGGGTTGTCAACAGTTTTTTTGGCAATTCGGGCAGCAAATCGGGCATTTCACTTCACCCAAATCGGGAGCCTCGCGCATTGTCCCAGCGGCCTCAAGATATCCGCAGCAGTTCCGCGTCCCCCGGCGCCACACGCACGGCGCCGTTAAAAGGCTCCCAAAGCCCGGTATCCTTGTCGTAGTGATGCGCGGTCTATGCGTTCGTCCGCCAGCCGCTCGCGGGCAAGGCTGCCGTCCGGGTGACGTATGAACCGCCGCGGTATCCCGCCCCGGCAGCTTGTCAGGAATCTGTCGTGTTTGTAGGAAGCCTGTTCAGACATATTGCAGTTCTGTTCCTTTCGCGATGCCGCCGGGACCGTACGAATCCACAGTCACGTGATACTTTACGCCGCGGATCAGGGAGCGTATCTCGGCCCGCTCTTCGCCGATGATCTGATATTGTGTGTGCAGTTCCGCGGGATCAACACCGAACCGTACGATATATCCCTCCGCCCCCCGCACAGGCGTCCAGGTAACCGTCATATCGCGTTCGTCAACGCCCCGTTCCGCCCGGAATTCCGGCGCCTGCTCCGGCGCCGCTCCCTGCGGAGGCCCGAAAACTCTGAGCCCGGAGATGGCAACTTTTCCGCCTGCCGGGAAAATGCCGCGGTTGGTGAACCGGATATAGCGCAGGCGCGTTCCCGACGGCAGTTCGAAATATTCGTGGGAAAGGTCGTCGCGGCCGTCCGTGCGGTCAACGAGCATTTCCCACGCTTCCCCGTCCCGCGAGCCTTCCAGCGTGTATTTGTATGCGAATCCGTTGTCCCTGCCTCCGCACGGGACAATATCCTGATCCGCGAAATTGATCTGTACCGAGAAAACTTCATACTCGCGGCCGAGGTCTGCCTCCAGCCACTCCCCCTCCGCGCCGTAGCACGCGCTCCACCAGGTCTTCATGTTCTCGTCAAAAGCACATGAGGGAGCGTGCGCGCCGTAAAGCGACGAGGACGCTACGGCAGCGCGGCCGTAAGACAGCAGGCTAAGGCCGGCGTCCGCCTGTGTGAAAGGCTCGCCGGTATCGTGCGGAAGGAACATCGGATAATCGCCCCGGAGCGTATTGACGTACAGCCGGCCGTCCGCGGCGAGTTTTGCCGGAAACAGACAGAGACGCCGTTCGAAAATGTGATTCACGCTTATCGAGACCGTGTCCATCTTCCAGAGGTTGCCGTGTTTATCCTCAAACAGGCAGCCGTGGCCCGCGCCGCGCATGAAACCGGTGTTTTTGAAAACAGCGGGGCTGTTGTCGCAATTAATGAAAGGACCCATGGGCGAATCGGAAACGGCAACGCCGTCGCAGTACGTTGACACCTCCGTGCCCGGCACGGCATAGGTCAGGTAGTATCTGCCGTTTAGTTTATTGACCCAGGCGCCCTCCAGGCACGGCAGCGTGACGCCGTCTTCGTTGTTGTTACCGTGCCGCTCGTAGCCGCGGTTGTCGTGGTCCGAACTGAATATCGCCACGGGGCCCTCCACGAGGCGCATATTGTCCGCGGGATCCAGCTTCGCGGCATGCAGCGGACGCACCCGGTCAAGGCCTTCGTACAGGTATACGTACCCGTCGTCATCGTACAAAAACGCGGGATCGTTCCAGTCGTATGCCTTGCCTATGTTGACCCACGAATCGGGGTCAAAGGGATCGTCGGAGTAAAGGATGTTGCCGCCCTGGCAGTGCGTGATATACATGCGCCCGCCGATCACCAGCGTCGCGGGGGCAAACAGCGTGAAGTCCGGATATTTCGCGGTGTCAACGCGTATGAACTCCCACACCGCCAGATCGTCGGAGATCCAGTACCCGGTGCCGTGAGAGGCAAACAGGAAATACTTGTCTTTGTACAGCACCACCGCCGGGTCCGCGGACTCGCGCCCGCGGTACCCCGGCTGGTACTGGTAATTGATATTGACCGGATTGCAGAACGTCGCCGGACGCCTGAACGGATCCGCACTTTTAAGTTCCATGTCTGACCCCTTGCTTAAAAATCAGCCGTGACGGTACTCGATCACGATCTTGCCTACGGTGCTGCTGATAAGGTTATAGTCGTCGCTCCAGCCGGCGCCGTCCGTGCAGAAGGATCCGGGACCGGTGGAACCGGGATCAACGGGCACCTGATGCAGCGGTCCGAACAGATTCTTGCGGCTGGGCACCAAAGTCACGTCGATCTCTTCGCCGGCGTTGACCCAGTCGGTCACGTCCGCTTCGTACGGATCCCAGCCCAGCACGATCTTGTCGGGAGCGTTGATGTCGCCGCGGCGGGTGACCTTGACCAGGCTGCCCGAATAGTGTGCGACGCGCAGGATGAGCCGGTCGCCTTTAACGGGCTTTTTAAGCTTGCCCAGATGGTATGTGAGACAGCCGGTGTAGAACGGCAGATTGTATTCTTTGAGCTCGCCGTAGCCGATCTTCGCGGGCCGGTCCGTCAGGATACAGCGCTGCTCCGGTCCGAACTTCACGCCGAAGTCGCCCACGAGGTACACCGCCTCCACGTTGGTGGTGCGCATGAATTCCACGGACATCTGCAGCACATTTTCGCCGGCCTTAACGGCGCGCGCGGGCAATATTAATTTCTGCAGGCAGTTGTCGATCCAGAAGCCGTCCTCCGGCCGGTGGCAAAGCAGTTTACCGTTCAGCTTCACTTCCCAGTTTTCGGGGCGCTCCAGCGCCAGGAACAGCTCGCCCTCCGGCACTTTTTCGGCGTCAAAGCGGAAGCGCAGTTCCAGTTTGCCGTACTTCTCGGTGTAGTTGAGTTTGGCGTACCAGGGCTGCAGCATGCCGCCGCCGCGGTGCTCGATGCCGACCAGATCGCGGACCGCGCGGTCAACGCGCAGCACTTCCGCCGCCGGCTTCCAGCGCCCGCCGTTCAGCCGGAATTCGGCCTTATCCAGCACAAGTACGTTGGGCTCGTCCATAGTATACTCGAATTTCGGGGCCGCGGTCTTTACATACACGGTCTCGCCGCGTTCCGCACGCACGGGCAGGTCTTCCCGGTCCGGCGTAAACACGAATATATGTTCGCCGCCCGGAAGCATATCAAAGTCCAGCGTGAACACGTTTCCGGCGCGGGTGTAAGGTACTTCAAAGCGCGCGCCGTCGATCAGCCGCCATTCCTGCGCCTGACGTCTGCCGCTGAGGAGGCCATTATTGTCCTTTATCCTGAGCTTCAGACCGCGCAGTTCGGTATTCATGTCGGCGTTCAGCAGTGCGATATAAACGTTGCCGCTGCCTGCGTCGCAGCGGGCCTGCGCCAGCACGCGCGGCTCGGGCTTGCCCTCCGCGGTGACGCGCACATCAAGTTCGAGATTCCCGCGCACCGCCTTCACCAGCGCCTTTTCCTCAAATTTTACGCTGACCGCTTTAGCAGCAAGTTTAGCCGGTTCGTCCGAAGGATCGGCGTCAACATATCCCGGAACCTCTCCCGCAAACACCACGCGTCCGCCCTTAGCCGCGAACCGCTTGAGCAGTTTCAGCGTGGACGATCTGAGGGTCTCTGCGCCGGCAACCACCACCGTGCGGTATTCGGCCTTGCCCACTTTAAGAATGGTATCGTCCCCGCCGGTGCGCACCGACGCCAGCCGGCTCAGCATCTCTTCGTCGCCGTAGTCGAAATCGATCTGGTTGTTCGCCAGCATCCGGAACAGCTGCTGGTATTTTCCCTCCAGCGCGTGCACGTCGCCGTCCGCGGGCGATATCCAGCGCGCCCAGCCGATATGGATACGGCTCCACACTGACTCGATGGGATTCACCACCAGCACGTCGCACAGCGGATCGCCCTGCTGCATCATGAGGCCGAAGCGGGCGAAGTACGTCTCAACGGAATTATAATCTTTGTAATATGTAGCCTGATGCAGGATGCTGGCGGGATAGTCGCGTTTGCTCTCGCCTTCCATCGTGTACCAGGAGAGGTGCGGGCAGCGCAGGTTGATGCCGAAGAGCGCCTGCCAGTCGCCCACCGCCTTGTGGCCCTTGAAGTTGAATTGCCAGCCGGTGCAGCCGTACAGTTCGGAAAGCCGCCATTTCTTGCCCAGCTGCCGGCAGGAAGAATCCAGCTGTTTGGCGGCCCAGTAGCAGCGGTTGCCCGCGGACAGAATGTCGATGCCCGGGTAGCCCATATATTCGTAGAACCGCATAAGCGAGCCCTGCGGCACCGTCTGATTGGTGAGGCAGTCCTCATGCAGCACGTGGCCCGTAAACTCTATGCCGTGCTGTATGCACCAGTCGTTTATCGGCTTCGCGAAGCGTTCCAGGAACAGGGCTTCGGAGAGGTCGACTATGTCGTGCTTCACCGGCCAGATCTTGCGGCCGTCTTTGTTGTAATAGATCTCGGGGAGTATTGCCCGGGCGCTGTAGCCGTAGCGCTTTTCGAACTCTTCAAAGAAATCGTCGGTATAGCACAGGCTGCAGGTGCGGACGCTGCCGTTCACGCCCAGGTTGTCCAGCAGGTGGCCGCGGTGAGGCTCGTCGGTGAATATGCCCTTGATGGAACGCCCGATGCGGTCGCCGCAGCGCTTAAGGTACTCTTCGTGCGTCAGTTCAATAAAGCGCTGTGTCGCTTTCAGGCTCATCGTGTCGATGTAGGTGGTGCCGTTGTAGCCGCTGCTGGGACGGTCGGGTACGACGGTAAAGCGCAGCACTTTCCAGCCTTCCCGGGCTTCCGGCACCGCGCCGTCTTTGAGTTCTTCGTATTCGTAGATATTGAAGCCGTCGACGCGGCCGTAGAACACCGCGAGATCATCTCCGCACGGCGCATACTCTTCCGGCGGCACTTCGGTCAATACCAGCGACTTCATGCGGTACTGCGGGTCAACGGTGACCTTGCCCCCGGCGGAGCCGCTGGGCCAGCGGTCCTCGTCGTACAGCCAGGCTTCCATGCCGATCTTCTCGCTCTCGTCGGCAACGGCGTTGATCATGTCGAACCAGTCGTCGCCCAGATATTCCGTTATCAGTCCGGCGCGGGAGTGCATGAAGTAGCCGCCGAAGCCCATTTCCTTCATCACGTGCGTCTGGCGGATAAGCTCATTCTTTTCCAGTTCGCCGTTCCAGGACCAGAAAGGTTTGCCGCGGTACGCGGCGCCGGGGTTTTTGAACTCGTTCAGCAGTTTTTTGTTAGTCATGATGATTCTCCTTTATTGCTGTCAATACATTTTGTCCGCCAGCGCCAGCAGAGCGCGCTGTTTTTTGGCGAACGCTTCGTCATCGTCGCTGAAGTTTTTAAATGAGCCGTGAGTGGCTGAGTTTGCGATCTTGCGGGCGGCAGCGGCGAGTTCCGGCCTCCCCGAGCCCAGCAACTGCATGAACAGATCCGCGTCCTGGAGGCCGTCGCGCGTGTTGACGAACCGGGCGCCGATATCCAGTTTCTTTGCCCGCAGGTTCGGATAAACGATGGCGCCGTCGCCTTTGAAGCGCGCGTCCGCGTTGAACCCGTACAGGGAGTGGCCGTCGCCCCAGAAATTGAAGCCCCAGTGCAGGAAGCCTTTGGCGCCCACGTCGATGCACGCCCACTCCATCAGGCGGGAGCGTATGAACGGCAGATCCACGAATTTATTCAGATACCAGGCTTCCTCCGGGAAGCAGCAGGAATACAGCCAGAGTTCGCCGCCGCGGTCAACATATTTCCGGAACAGCTGCGGATCGTCTTCAAATACGTTGACTCTCGGAACCATCCAGGCGGCTTTGTCCGCGGTCCCCCGCGCGCTCTCGATCATATCCAGCGGCTCGCCGATGATCAGTTCGGGGCATACCTCGGAAATAATGGCGTGCGCCCAGAGCCACACGCCCGTGGTGTGAGGTTCGTCTTCGATATGCGTGCGGAATATGTTCAGCCAGCCCTTCTCTTTGAGATGCGCGCGTATCTGCGTGTACAGTTCGCGGATGTAATTGGCCGCCTCTTCTGAAGGGGTGTCGATGCAGCGGGAATTGCCGTCCGCCCCGATGGCGGAAATGTATTTGCCCTCAACGGACTGCACCGGACTCAGGATCGTAAAGCCCGAGGCGGCGCCGCGGTCAATAAACAGTTCCACATACCGGTCAAAGATCTCCCAGCGGAGGTCGAGCCCGCCGTTCTCCGTCGCCTTGCTGCCTCCGGAGATCAGGAGGTCGTTGAGGTGCACCCAGATGAAGTTGTTGCGCAGCTCGCGGAACACGTCGGCGTAATGACCGAGCATCTGCCACCATCCATCGGTGAAGTGCTTGAGCTTCGCTCCCGGAAGCAGTTTGAGATTGAAAAAATATTCGTGGCCGAAGGACGATAGCGCCGAAGGCAGTACCGCCGCTTTATGCACTTTTACCGTGATCTTTGCTTCCGCCGCGCCGGCCGGTCCGGACAGCGTCAATACATATTCATACGATCCCGGCGCCGTCTTTTCGGGCACATAAAAATCGACCCAGAAGCCGTGGGCGCAGTGGGGCGTCAATTTCATTCTGACTTTCCCCGCCTTTACGGCGCTGAGTCGATCCGGGTACGCGGTCCTGTCGTTATACACGGTGTATTCCTGCCGGAACAATCTGACCGCTATTTCCCCGCCGCGCTCTTTGCGCCTTCCTGCGCCTTCCTCCGCGCCGGCACGCTTTACGTCAATTCGTTCCAGTTCGATCGGAACGATATCCCTCACGATCACCTGCGCGGCGCAATACGCTCCGCGCGCCACATCGACCGTTATCGCGTTCTTCGAATCGCGCGCCGGTCTGGCGTTTCCAAACACCTGTTTCGTGGAATACTCTGTCCAGATAAACATTCGAGCCCCTCCCGATCCGTATTCTTTTTTCATATCAAAATGTTAACATTTTGCCGCGGAGAAGTCAAGCGCTCAAGCCGACATTTACTCAAGGAAAAAGTGACATTTACTATAGCACTAACGTTGACGGCGGGCGGGCGTTTCGGTTAAAATACCGGCAGTCGCTGACATATGTGCGGTACGGAGGGAGTGTTGTCCGCATGAAAAGAAATCTGATACAAATTTTGTCGTTTCTTCTGGGA
>CACZOW010000188.1 GCA_902782885.1 uncultured Ruminococcus sp.
CGCTTCAAAGTACCGAAATCGTTCTTCACCGGCAGCGATCCCGCCGCGTCCGCGCCTTTCATCAAACTCACCTTCTGCGGCAAAGAGTACACGCTCAGGTCGTACACCGAGGACGGCGACCGCTACGTGTTCAGCTTCAATAAGATCGCTCCGCACCTGATGAACGACACCATCAGTTACAAGCTGTACGCGACGCTTTCGGGCGAAACGCAGCCGGAACTGGTGTACGCGGCGGATTACAGCATCGTGAAATATTGCACCAACATGCTGGCGAAGCACAGCGATAATGAACTGCTGCGCACCGTGCTGGTGGATATGCTGAACTACGGCGCCGCCGCGCAGAGATATGTGAATTACAACACCGGCGCGCTGGCCAACAGCGGCCTCACCGCGGAGCAGCGCTCCTGGGCATCTTCTTCAACTCTAATGTACAACCCGAACGGCAACAACAAGGCCTACTCTACGATCTCCGCCCCCACGGTCAACTGGACCGCGACCGGTCTAAGGCTGGAAGATTCCATCGCGATCCGCCTGAAATTTACCGCGGACAATGTTTCCGGACTCACCCTGCGCGTCACCGGCGGCGGCAAGACCTGGGACCTGAACGGTTCCGCGATCCGGACCACCGACGAGACCGATGAGAATGGCGCTCCGGTGTACGTGATCTATTTCCGGGGCGTGCTCCCCACTCACTTCGATACACAGTTCCTGTTCACCTTCATGCGCGACGGCGAAGCGGTGAGCAACACGCAGAGCTTCGAGATCGACACGTACGTCGGCAAGCATCTCAGCGACAGCGATCAGAATCTCAAGTCCCTGCTCTGGAACCTGTTCTTCTACTGCACTTCCGTGACCGCGTACGCCAATTCCACGGGGCAAAACTGACAATTTCCGTACAAAACCGCTGATGCACAGCGGGCAATACCACACCATACTTTACACAGGGCCGCAAAGGCCGGAAGGAGGAAACTTAACATGAGTCTTTTCGACAAGATCAATTCCGCATTCAAAAAATCCGATGACCTCGGCGGGGACTTTGCCCTTGACCGCCGGATCACGCTCGAAAAAGAGCCGGACGACCTGGAAGAACTTAAGGCTGCCGTCGACGTGAGCGATCCGGGCAGCGTTGCCGCTTACTGGGTATACTCCGTGGCGTGCCTGAGCGCCGACTACGACACCGGCATGAGCATGATGAAATACCTGTTTGCCGACATCGAACCCTACGGCCGCGGCTTCACCGAAGGCGGCGGCGCGGGCAGAGCCGGCTGGGATCCGTACTTCAACGAGCGGCTCCGGGACGACGATTACCGCTGGCTGCCCAGAGCGTACTTCGTGGGCGCCGCCGCGGACAACGGCTTCAACCCGCCCAGACCGCTTGCCGTTGACCTCCACTACAACAAGACAAACACCGAGACCGCCAACGACCAGTCCCTCAAGGCGCTGGGCCGCCTCAACGTCGTTTACTGGGTACAGAGCAACGCCGCGGGCAACAAGGTCAACATCACCCTCAGCAAATTTGAAGGCAGCGATCGCTGGTACGTTACCAGCGGCAACGCCTCCTCCGGCCTCTTCTACGACCAGCGCGCCGGCCTCACAAACGAAGCCAGAAAAAAACTGTATCAATGAAAAACGCCCGGATAGCGATACCAATTCAGGCGGCGCTGATGTATATTGCACACGGCTTCTTCTATGCGGCATTTTTTGCCATAATGAATGATCATGCCGATAATTGGCCGGTCATGCAATTCTTTGAATTCGGGGGCGTGTTCATTGCGCTGGCTCTTGCCTGCGGAGCGGTCGGGCTCGTCCTCTCCCTCGTCGGAATGAAGAAAGATCCGCCTTCACCGCTCAAAATGACGCTGATCGTAAAACTCGCGCTGATCCCGTGGTATGGCTTCAATGTGTATTACGCGATCTGTATCATCGGCGGGATGCTTAACCCGTTTTTATGGTTTATCATACCGCTCGAAATTGCTGTGATGGTGAGCGTGACCTGGATACTGATGTTTCTGACCGGTATTCAGGATGTTGTATATGTCTGCAAGGCGCTCAAAGATAAGCGTCTTGCCCCGTCGCCGGCCGTTATTGCCGGCCTGATAATGCAGTTTATTTTTGTGTTCGACGTTGCCGGGGCCGTAATGTTGTTCACGACCACCGGCAGGGCCGTTCAGGCGTCCACGACGAGCTCGTCACCCGCGGCCCCGAGCAGCGCCCCTTATTGACAGAACTGCCGCTTTTGACTAAAATTGCTGCATCAACCCGAGTTTTACTCACAAGGAGGGTCATATGATAAAAAAAATAATATCTGTTGCCGTTGCGTGCGTGCTGCTTCTGTCGGGCATGACGATGTTGACGTCGGCGGCGGCGGGCGGCAATCTGCCTTTTGACCTTGTTGCTCCCGCCTATGTAACGGCGGCCTGGCTTGAAGAAAATGATTCTCCAACTACTACCAAGCTGACATACAGCCTGAGCAATGATATGACGACGTTTTTCAAGAATATGGAAAACGCGCATCTGAACGACACTATCGAGCAGTTTATGCA
>CACZOW010000189.1 GCA_902782885.1 uncultured Ruminococcus sp.
GACGATACCGCCAGCAGCGATTTCACGGTGTCAATATCGTTGCCCGGATTGACGATCACCGCCTGCGCCTTTTCTATGCAGCATTTTTTGACCGATACCGGGTCGTAGATGTCAATATTGCGGCATACGATCCGGACGTTCCTGGGCACGTCGATATTGTCGCGGATCGCGGCTTCCATTTCCGAACGTTCCGCGTCTCCGGCCACGACGATGCAGCGTTTATCGTCCGCTGAGGCTTCCACCAGCTGACGGATCAGCGTGAACTCGCCCTCGGAGTAGCCCAGCACCACGATGTGATCTTCTTCGATGACCGCGGAGTTGCCGTTTTTAAGGCCGGTTATTTTTTCCTCGATCGCAGATGAGAAGATACCGATGAGCACGCTGGTCACCAGAAGGCCCGCGATCGCCGCCACCGCCATCAGTATGACGTAACCGATGCTGCCGTCTTCGTATGAAGGCATCCAGGCGTTTATGACAGTGGACATGGTCTCCCAGAATACGCCGCCCGCGTCGCCGTCCTCGCTGAATCCGAATATCAGGATCAATACTGCGATCACCGCTATCACCACCAGCGTAGCGATGACCAGTATACGGATTAGGCCGATACTGCCCCCGGCCATGCGGTTGTCGAACCAGTAACGGAACCGTTCTTTAAAACTGGGCTTATTGTCTTGCTTTCTGCTCATTTCCGGCATTCCCTTCCGCTTTTGCTTGTTTTTTGGATCAACTGCGATAATTGTATTCGATTGCCGCGGCAAAATCAAGATGAACGGCAGATAGGATTTTTTTCACGTTTCTTGCTCATTTCAAACGCCGTTTTTGGAAAAAGTGGGACAAAAATGCTCTGTCTGATGTCGAAAAACGTCGGGAAAGTGCTCACGCACACGTTCATCACGCATAACGTATGGGGCAGCAGTTGGAACAACGATATCGCCTCCCTGCGGGTGTTTATGGCCACACTGCGCCGGAAACTGGAACGCGCGTCACCCGGTTCGCCTCAGTACATTCAGACACACATCGGCGTCGGCTACCGGATGATGAAGCTCGAATAAGCGCGAACATAGTCAGAAGCGCATACAAAAAGGGACTGCCCTTCTCCGGCATAAAGACCGGTCTTAGGCAGTCCCTTTTATTATTCGGTCAGTTTACTGAAAGCGGATCAGTACATTCCGCCCATGCCGCCGCCCGCGGGCTGAGCCGGCTCGGGCTCGGGAATGTCCGCCACCACCGCTTCGGTGGTGAGCAGCGTTGCCGCCACGGAAGCCGCGTTCTGCAGCGCGCTGCGGGTAACTTTAGCGGGATCAACGATACCCACCGCGATCATGTCGGAGATCTTCTCGGAGATCACGTCGTAGCCGTAACCGGGTTTCGCGTTCATGACCTTGTCTACGATGACCGCGCCTTCAAGGCCCGCGTTGACCGCGATCTGGAATACAGGCTCTTCAAGCGCCTTAAGCACGATCTGCACGCCGGTCTTCTCGTCGCCGGAAGTGGTCTTGAGCAGTTTGGCCACCTTCGGGATCGCGTCGATATACGCCGTACCGCCGCCGGCCACGATGCCTTCCTCGACCGCTGCCTTGGTAGCCGCGAGAGCGTCTTCCATGCGCAGTTTCTTTTCCTTCATTTCGATCTCGGTAGCGGCACCCACCTGGATGACCGCGACGCCGCCGGCCAGCTTGGCCAGCCGCTCCTGCAGCTTCTCTCTGTCGAAATCGGAAGTGGTCTCGGCGATCTGATTGCGGATGGCCTGGATACGTTTTGCAATCTCGCCCTTGTCGCCGGCGCCGTCTACGATGATCGTGTTTTCTTTCGCCACTTTGACCTGTCTCGCACGGCCCAGCTGGCTGATCTGCGTCTCTTTAAGATCCAGACCCAGCTCCTCGGTGATGACTTCGCCGCCAGTCAGGATCGCGATGTCTCTGAGCATCTCTTTACGTCTGTCGCCGAAGCCCGGAGCTTTGACGGCTACGCAGGTGAAGTTGCCGCGAAGCTTGTTCACTACCAGCGTTGCCAGCGCTTCGCCTTCAACGTCTTCCGCGATGATCAGCAGTTTCTTGCCCTGCTGCAGGATCTGCTCCAGAACGGGCAGGACTTCCTGAATGTTGGAGATCTTCTTGTCGGTGATCAGGATGTACGGATCGTCCAGCACCGCTTCCATCTTATCCGTGTCGGTGGCCATGTACGCGGAAACGTAGCCGCGGTCGAACTGCATGCCTTCCACTACTTCGAGGTTGGTGCCCATGGTCTTGGACTCTTCCACGGTGATGAC
>CACZOW010000190.1 GCA_902782885.1 uncultured Ruminococcus sp.
TACGCTGTTCTTTTTTCAAGGTCCATCTGCTGTCCGAGCCCCGTTTTCGCGGCGCTCTCTTGAGCGACAGCTTTGCCATTATACTCTCGGCCTCCCGGGATGTCAAGCACTTTTTTTGAAAAATTTTTCTCTAATTTTTGCTTTCTTTCACGGCAATTACAGCAATTTTCGGTCAATGCAGACCCGGCCCCCAAAGAAGCCGGCAAAACGGCCGCAATCATTGCCCCGCGCCTCCTCATAAGTTGATTGTCCGCGTCTCGCCGGCGCCAAGCGCAATACTATATATATTGTCCCCGACGCACAATTGCCACTCCCCCGCCTGATCCGCATGAAGGACAACACGTTCCGCATTGCCCCCGGACCACCTGCACGACACGTCGAGCGTACCGGGCGCCTTGAAATGGCGGAATTCGCCGGACGGCCAGGCGGCGGGCAGCGCCCCGAGGAGGCGGACGCGATCGCCCTCGCACGAAAGCAGCATCTCGCATACGGCAGCGCAGCCGCCCATGTTGCCGTCGATCTGGAAGATGCGCGGCGGATGCAGGTCCAGCAGCGATTCCGTGGCAAAGTCGCAGATCAGCGCGGTCAGATGCTGCCAGCAGTCGGCGGCCCGCCCCAGACGCGCCATCAGGCACGCCACCCAGGACCGGCTCCAGCCCGTATGCCCGCCGCCGTGCGACAGCCGCGAATCCAGCGAACGCTCGCAGGCCGCGCGCAGCGGATCGTCTTCCGGGAACATCTCGCCGGGATAGAGGCCGTATAAATGGCTCAGATGGCGGTGTCCGGGTTCGGTCTCGGTGAATTCGCGGCCGAATTCGTTAAGGCGCCCGGCGGAGTCGGTCGTCAGCGGCGGAAGGCCGGCCAGGAATTTGCGCCATTGTCCGCGCAGTTCGGGGTCAACGCCCAGCGCCTCCGCCATTTCGATACACGCCCGGAACGTGTCGGCGGCGAGCTCAACGTCCATCGCGGCGTCAACGCATATTGCCACCGGATACTCGCCCCCCGCCTCGGCGAACCGGTTCTCGGGCGACTGCGACGGCGCGATATGATATGCCCCGTCCCGCTCCACCAGATAGTCCGCGTAAAATGCCGCCACTTCCTTTAAGAAAGGATACGCGCGCGTCTCCAGAAATTCCCGCGACCGCGTGTAATGCCACCTGCGCGTGAAATGCGACGCCAGCCACGGCGCCGCGCCGATCCACACGGCCCAGCCCTTGCTCTCCGGCGTCATCCTGCCCCACACGTCGGTCTGAAGCGTGAAGAAGACCCCGCCGCAGCCGTACAGTTTGCGCGCCATTTCCCGGCCGTGCGGGCGGTAACGGTCGCACAGATTAAACAGCGTATCCTGCTGCCGCGTGAGCCCCAGCGCGTCCGCCGGCCAGTATGCCATCTGCAGATTCACGTCCAGATGATAGTCGCATTCCCAGGGCGGATCCAGGTCTTCGTTCCACTTGCCCTGCAGGTTCAGGGGCAGTTCCCCCGACGATCCGCTCACCATCAGGTACCGCCCGTACTCAAAATACAGTGCCGCCAGTTCCGGGTCCTTTCCGGCCCTGAAACGTTCGAGCCGCACGTCCGTATCGGGCGCTTCGAAGGCCTCTCCCGCCTCCGGATCTTTAAACACGGGGTCTGTCCCCCGTATTAAAAGTTCGGCGTTGCCCCGCGCCGCAGCGAAGGCGGGCAGATGGCGGCGGAACAGCTCGTCGTAATCGGCTTTTTCGGGGAAATCGAGCAGCTTGCCGCGGTTCGCGTCGGTGGCAATATCCGCCAGCACCGTGACCGTCCCCTCACGTCCGTCTCCGCCGCAGTCAGCCTCTGCGTCCCGGTATTCGCGGGCGGCAACTTCAAACGCCACTCCCCCGCGGAACCGCCCGGAGAGCCGCAGCCGTTCCGCCGTGAGCTCGCACATCGGATCGCTGACCCGTGACAGTCCGACCTCCCCCGGCCCCGTTATTTTGATCACTATAAACCCGTCGGCGAAACTGGCGAACGCCCGGACTTCCGTTGTCCCCGCCCGCACCACCGCCTCGCCGGTCTCCAGATTCAGCGTGCGCGCGTACGCGCCCCCGGGCACCGTGACGGTCAGATCACCGGCAGGCTGATAGGGATCGACCCGGTTCCGCTCCCCCGATATACCGCCCTTGCCGGCAAAATACTCATTGGCCAGCCGCGTCCCTTCGCGGAAATCATCCGCGAACAGCCTCTCACGCACCTCGCCCAGCTTTTCCGAGACATCTTCGCAGTCGCGCGCCCGGTTGACGCCCCGCCACAGCCACTCATGGTTGAGCGCCAGCCGCACATGCGTCCCGTCGCCGCACACCATCGCCGCCAGCCGCCCGTTGCCGATGGGCAGCCCGTTCTTAAATTCTCCCGCCGGGTGCGAATATTTCAAAATGTGCCGCACAACGATCCCCTCCGTTTATTTTGTCCGATCCCGATTTTCGCGGTCAATACCGTTCTTCCGGCTTTTTCCGCGGCCAACGCATATATCCCAAAAACCGCGATATATCTCAAAAATCCACCAAATATATCCCTATGCCGATCTTCGTAAACGACCCGCGGTGCTCAATATCCTTGACCTTCGCCGCCAGCATCTTGCCCGCGTCCATCAGACGCGCAAAAATGAGGTTGTCCTTCTCCGGCACGTAGCCCAGTTTCCGTTGACCGTCGGTCTTAATAATGATCGCGTTGGAATCGAATTTATTGTCCTCGCGGAAAAGCGACAGGCGGTCGCCGGGCCTGACCTCTTCCAGCACGCTCTGATCCTCCAGATACATCGTACCGGCAACAAACGAGTCGAACAGATGGATCTCCCGGATCAGCGGTTTCA
>CACZOW010000191.1 GCA_902782885.1 uncultured Ruminococcus sp.
ACTTCCTTGAGGAAGCTGATGGCCTTGGAGAGCCCTTCTTTCGGGGACATGAGCGAATCTTCGTGTTCGATGCTGATAACGTCGTCGTAACCCACTTTTTTGAGCATGCTGACGATGTCTTTCCAGGTCTTGAAGTCGTGGCCGTAGCCCATGGTCCGGAATACCCACGCGCGGTCCAGCACGTTGCCGTAATGTTTGGTGTCCAGCACGCCGTCTTTGGCGATGTTGGCCCCGTCCAGCGCCACGTCTTTGCCGTGGAAGTAGTATACAGCGTCGCCGAGTTTGCGTATTGCTTCCACGGGGTCAATGCCCTGCCAGAACAGGTGGCTGGGGTCAACGTTGGCGCCGATGATGCCGCCCACCGCCGCGCGCAGCTTGAGCAGCGTCTCGGGGTTGTACACGCAGAAGCCCGGATGCATCTCAAATGCGATCTTCTCGATGCCGTGCGCCGCCGCAAATTCCGCCATGCGCTTCCAGTACGGGATAAGCACTTCGTTCCACTGCCAGTCCAGGATCTTCAGGAAATCATCCGGCCAGGGGCAGGTGACCCAGTTGGGGTATTTCGAATCGGGCGAGTCGCCGGGGCAGCCGGAAAAGCCGACGATGCGTTTAACGCCCAGCTTCTCCGCCAGCAGTATCGCGTCCACAAAGTCTTCATGGAACGCGGCGGCGATCTTTTTATCCGGATGCACCGGGTTGCCGTGACAGCTGAGGGCGGAGATCTCCAGCCCGTTGCCGTAGATCGCCTCTTTAAATTCTTCCAGTTTCGCCGGGTCGGAAAGCAATACTTTCGGATCCGCGTGCGCTTTGCCCGGATATCCGCCGCAGCCGATCTCCACGCACTGCACGCCCTGCTCCGCCAGATACTTCATCGCATCTTTGGTGGTCATCTCACCTAAAACAACTGTCAAAACACCTAATTTCATACGGATCGTTCCCTTTCTGCTGATTTATTTGTTTTTGTTGAATTCCGCTGCCAGGTATGCGTTGATAAAGCCGTCGATGTGGCCGTCCATCACTTTGTCCACCATGGTCTCCTCGTAGGACGTGCGGTGGTCTTTGACCAGCGTGTACGGACAGAAAACGTACGACCGGATCTGGCTGCCCCACGCGATCTCCAGCTGTACGCCTTTGAGGTCCTCGATGCGGGCAACGTTCTCCCGCTGTTTTATTTCAAACAGTTTGGAGCGCAGCATGCGCATGGCGGTCTCCTTGTTCTGCAGCTGCGACCGTTCGGTCTGGCAGGACACGGTGATGCCGGTAGGTTTGTGGGTAATGCGCACCGCGGTGTCGGTCTTGTTGATCTTCTGGCCGCCGGCGCCGGAGGAGCGGTATGTGCCCACGTCCAGGTCTTCGGGGCGTATATCGATCTCGATGGTGTCGTCAATTTCCGGCATGACTTCCACGGAGACAAATGACGTGTGCCGTCTGCCCGCGGCGTCGAACGGCGATATGCGCACCAGCCGGTGCACGCCGTGTTCGCTCTTGAGGAAGCCGTACGCGTTGTCCCCGTTGAACTGTATGGTGGCGCTCTTGAGCCCGGCTTCGTCGCCGTCAAGGTAGTCGACTACCTTGACCTCGAAACCGTGCGCCTCGCCCCAGCGGGTGTACATACGGAACAGCATCTCCGCCCAGTCCTGCGACTCGGTGCCGCCGGCGCCGGGGTGGATGGAGAGAATGGCGTTGTTCCCGTCGTACTCGCCGGTGAGCAGCGTCTCCAGCCGGAGCATTTCGAATTCTTCGTTATATTTTTCCAGCGCTTCGGCGACCTGTGCGGGCATGGACTCGTCGTTGTCCTCGTTGCCCAGCATGATCATCAGCTGGATCTCCTCCAGCTGCGCCTCCAGGTTCTGGAATTTGCCTAATTTGGTCTTAAGTACTTTGAGGTGCTTCAATGTAGCCTGCGAGGCTTCGGGATCGTTCCAGAAATCCGGCTCCGAGGCCTTGTTTTCCAGTTCCTCGATCAGATTTGACATGCCCTCCGTGTCAAAGTGAATCCCTCAAATCATATAAATTTTTCTGGAGCCCGTCGATCTGCTGGGCGTATTGATCCAGTTCAAACATTTTATATCATCTCCGTTCCGGCCTTCCGGCCGAGGTATTCAGCTGTTTCGCGCGCTCCGTTCACCGTCCTTTCGGGCGGCCGGCGGAGAACGTTATTCAGCCGTTTAATTCTATCATATCGCGCGGGTTTTGTCACGCGAAAACAAACTGTATGCGCCCGGTTTTTTCGTCCGAGGCGGCGATCCGCACTTCCAGACGGTCCCCCAGCCCGTATGTGCGTCCGGTGAACCGGCCTTTGGCGGAGAGCCGGCGGGGGTCAAATATCATATTGTCCGGCATATCAGCGTAGAACAGCAGCCCTTCGGCAGAATTGTCCAGCATGATGAACAGTCCGAAGGACGTCACGCCCGTGACGGTGCCCACGAAGGTCTCGCCCAGATAGCCCGCCATATAGCGCGCGACGAGTTTATCCGTATAGAAGAACTCCGCTTTCTCCGCCTCCCGCTCCGCGTCGGAACAGTCCGCGGCAGCCGCTTCCGCGTCCGTATACCGCGCCGCCAGCGTTTCCGGTTTGGCGCCCCAAAGCACTTCTTTGATAACGCGGTGGATATACAGGTCCGGATAACGGCGGATCGGCGACGTGAAGTGGGTATAGTGCTCCGACGCCAGTCCGAAATGACCGCGGCAGATATCCGAATACACGGCTTTGCCCATGGAAGTCAGCGTGAGCCGCTGGATCACCGCCGCCGCGCGGTGCCCTTTGCTGCGCTCCAGCATATCCGGTATCGCACCTTTAATAAGCGAACCGCCGCGGTTCCGCAGCGTAAATCCGAAGCGCCGCACCGCGTTCTCCAGCGCGTCCAGCTTCTCGGCCTCCGGCGCGGGATGATTGCGGTAAATGAACGGCACGCCCAGCGCAGCGAAACGGGTGGCAACGGTCTCGTTGGCCGCCAGCATAAATTCCTCGATCACGTTGTTGGCGAAGGTCAATTCGTACGGATGTATATCCGCCGGCTCGCCGTTTGCCCCCATTTCCACCTTAGTCTCCGGCAGTTCAAAATCGAGTGCCCCGCGCTCGTGCCGCCTTGCCCGCAGCACCGCCGCCAGCTGCTTCATATCTTCCAGCATGCCGAGGTACAGCGCATACTCGGCTTTGAGCGCTTTCTGCCGTTCTTCCGCACCCAGATACAGTTCCGCGTACTCCTCGTACGTTATCTTGTAGCGCACGTTTATGAGGCTCTCAAATATTTCGCGGCTGAGCTGCCGGCCTTCCGGATCCAGCGTCATCACTACGCTGAGCGCCAGCCGTTCCTCGCCCACGTTCAGACTGCAGATCCCGTTGGACAATTCCTTCGGCAGCATAGGCAGCACCATGTCCGGGAAGTACACGCTGGTGCCGCGGCGGTACGCCTCGTCATCCAGCGCGCTGCCGGGCTTAACGTAATGGGATACGTCGGCAATATGCACGCCAAGTACCCAGTTGCCGTCCGCGTCCTGCTCCAGCGACACGCCGTCGTCAACATCCCGCGTATCCGCCCCGTCGATCGTCACGATGATCTTGTCCCGCAGGTCGCGGCGGCCGCGGCCGAGCTCCCGCTGTACGGTCACGTCGGTCAATTTCTCGGGCATTTTCGCGGCTTCCGCCTTTACGGCATCCGGAAATTCGCGGCGGTCAAATATCATTGCCTCCAGCTGCGCGTTCTGTTCGTCTTCCCAGGAGCTGCGGCCGGTGCGCGTCGGCACGTAATTGGCCGATATTCTGCCCCTGCCTCTGCGGTCGTGCTCGCGTACCTGCGCGCCGCCGGAAAATCTGTTCCCCGGTCTTGCGGTTTTGCGCACGCTTCCGCCGGCTGCCGCTCTCCCTGCCGGCCGCCGCCCTGACACATATTTATTGCCCGCGCTGCCCGCGCGTTTATTTCTTGCCGCCGAACGCTTCTGCGCGGCGGGTCCGCGGCCTTTGCCGCCTTTTCGTGTCGCCATACTACCCGTCCTTTATACCGAAAAGAGCCGTGACGCTCAAAATGCGCCACGGCTTTGAATCACTCTTACGCTGTGTTTTCTGAACTTCAGCCGGCTTTCAGGTCCCCATGCCCATCAGGAAGCTGAGGATGATGGCAACCACCGCAAAGCACACGCCCAGCACTATCGTGAGCTGAAGCAGAAACTTGTCCTTGCTGAGTCCGCCGCCCGTGCGGGAATAGAAAGAGTCGGAAGACTGACCGGTGATAGCACCGGAAAGGCCGTCCTCTTTGGTGCGCTGCATGAGGATAACGATCACCATCACAACGCTGACCAGCATGAACACTATACCTAATATGAACTTCAAAGCAACCATTGTTGTAACACCTCCAAAAGTGTAACAGCAGAATTGTACTCTCTCGCGCGGGC
>CACZOW010000192.1 GCA_902782885.1 uncultured Ruminococcus sp.
GACGCGTACAGCAGGTTATACACCCAGAAGAACAGACCTACCAGCACCATGAACACGGCGATGATGCTGTACGCCACCGGGGAGCAGAAATACGCGTTCATTTCCCTTTTATATACTGTGATCATTTTCTCCCCTCCTTTTCCCCGGCGCCGTAGCGGGCGGCTTCGCCGTTTTTGTCGTTGTTGACGATGTCAATGAATATTTCTTCCAGCGATCTGCCTTCTGGCCTGAGTTCGATGATCGGCAGCGAGGCGCGGGCCAGTTCGTTGAACAGGGGCCGGCGGATGTCAACGCCTTTACCGGACTCCACGCTGAATATCGACGCGTCTTTGTCCACGCGCAGGAACGTCACGCTGCGCACGCCGTTCACGTCGGAGATCACTTTCTGGGCGATGTTTTTGTTGCCCACGACGGTGATCAGGAAACGGTTCACGGTGCCTTCGGAGGCGCTGAAATCCGATACGCTGCCGCTGGCCGCGATCCGCCCGTGATTGATCATGACCACGGAGCTGCACACGGCGCTGACTTCGGACAATATATGCGTGCTCAATATTATTGTATGGTCGTGCCGCAGCGACGATATGAGCTTGCGGATCTCCACTATCTGCCCGGGGTCCAGGCCCACCGTAGGCTCGTCCAGCACCAGCACCGGCGGGTTGCCGACCAGCGCCTGCGCGAAGCCCACGCGCTGTTTATAGCCTTTGGAGAGGTTCTTTATCAGCCGCTTTTTTATGTCCCCGATTTTCACCAGGTACAGTATGTCGTCCATCTGCGCCTTGCGGCGGGCCAGCGGCACTTTTTTCATTTCGAACATGAATTTCAGGTATTCGTCCACGGTCATGTCCATGTACAGGGGCGGCAATTCGGGCAGATACCCTATCTGCTGCTTCACTTTGGCGGGTTCTTCCATGATCTCGAAGCCGCCGACTTTGACGGTGCCCGACGTACACGGTATGTATCCGGTCAATATATTCATCGTCGTGGACTTGCCCGCGCCGTTGGGCCCCAGGAAGCCGAGGATCTCTCCTTTTTTTACGTCAAAGGAGACGTCGTCCAGCGCCATGAACTGTCCGTACTTTTTTGTGAGATTTCTGATCTCGATCATCAGTTGTGCCTCCGTAATGCAGTTTCCGGCGTTTTCGCCGGCGCCGCGTTTTTGTCCGGGAGAGCGTCCCTTTCGGCAGCGTTCTCCGGCGCATGCGGCAAAACTTCATTTTATATTGTATCATTTTAGCGCGGGCAATGCAACGAGGCTATTGCCGCGGTCTGCGCGATGCTCGTGAAACAGAAAAAGTGTGCAAAATAAACGGCAGGTGGAACAGGGATATCAGCACCAATCCCAGCAAAAGCATACGCCCGAGGTATGCGTACCAGCCGTGATTCAGATTTAGATACGGCAGATTATCCATAGGCGGCCGGGTCAAATAAAAGAAGTTCGTTTCGTACGCGGACAACGCCCCATTCACATACAGCATGATAAACGACAGCGCCAGCAATATCCCCATGTTTTCAAGCATGTTCCGCAGGCCCAGTTTCGCCTCTCCCGAAAAGATCAGATACAGCGCGAACCACATGAGCCCCGCGTGATACACGAAGCACTGGTATGCAGGGAGCGTCGTGAAATCCGTGCCGTTCGTGGGGATCATTATCGCGCAGAAGCTGCCCAGCGTTCCCATGACCGCCACGAAGTTGATAACGAGCCGCTTTGCTTTGCTTTCTTTTCCGAAGGTAATAAACAGCACTGCAAAGATCATCAAACTGCACAAATGGAACGGCAGGCTGCGCGGGTCCAGATGCATCCCGCCCTTTGCGCTTTCGGTCATATCGCTCATGACCTTGCTTACTTCGCTGAACAGGCAGATCACGGACATGATCACGCCGGCGGTCTTAAGCCGCCATTTTTTCTTGACCGCGATCACGCTCATGGCGGCAACAAACACCGCGCACAGCCCTATCCAGATGAAATGATCTGTTGAAAACATACGATTTATGCCTTTCTTTATATTTAATTTGCCTTTGCCCGCCAGCCTGTGATTCGACTCGGTCAATTCACTACCTGCGCATATTATAGCCGCAAAAGCGGGCGCGGTCAATTTTGGCGAAGCTCCTTGACGAGGCCGCAGCTTGACATCCTTTTTTGAAAAGCATATATTGATCATAAAGGAGAATAATCACCATGGGTAAACAAAAACAGCGAAATGCTGTTGTCAACGTCATACTTGTTGCTGTGCTGTTGTTGTCCCTCTTCGCCGGATGCAGCTCCAAAAAGCGTAAAAACCCGTTGGCAAGCTATCTCGAGCACGAATTTCAGGCGCCGGTGCGGTTGTCCGATGGCAATGTATTCTTCTGTAACAGGTTCCGCTCTGTTGGCGCCGCGCCTTTCGCGCTGCCGGACAAAACTCCCGACAGCTCCTTTGACGGTTTATACACATATGAAAACTTTTCCATCAATGAATACAACGATTATTTGACCAGCCTGGAAAACGCCGGATTTGAGTGCGTCAAACTGAAGTACGAGGCGTTTTGCCGAAAAGACGATTGCCTGATCTGTTTGTTTTATCCGAAAGACGGAAGACCGCTGGAGCTTTACTGGTATGCGCGATCCGAATATGCGCCTGCCGGAGGAATGTCGGAACACGAAGCCGCCGTGCTGCTTTGCCCGGAACACAGCCTTTCAAAGGTACCGTTGACGCCGGTCGATATCACGCCCGAAGGCTTTTTTGAACGCACCGGCGGTCAAATGTTTGCGGTCCCGGTTTATTCATACGATACTTATGATACTTATTCTGAAGACGCAAAAAAAGATCTGATGTTTGAGGACAATGAAAAATATTCTTATCAAACAGTATTCGTCCGGGATAATAAATCATATAATACCGATATGGAATGCGTCGCTTCTGCCGATATTGACAACGACGGTGCCGAGGAAGTCTGCCTGCTCTCGTTCGGCGGTACAAGCGGTGTTTTCTCGTTTGTTCTGGAAGTTGTCCCCCGCACGGGCAATGCGTACAGCGACGGTTTTACCACCGAGTACTACTACCTATCGTTTTCAGAAAAAGACGGCAAACTCGTCGTGCACGGTGAAACGTACAACGGCGACCAATACGATTTCGATATCGTGACCGAATCGCTTTCCGGCGTCAAAACGGTAACGCTGGAGCACGACGGCAAAGAACTTCAAAATTAGTCAAAATGCTGTTCGATATATTCCTTGAGCTCCCGGCACTTTTTGACGCCGCCGAAAAGAAAAACGGTGTTTTTGATCGTCAGCGAACAATAGTCGATTGTCTCTTCCTTCTTCGTCTGATTAATAATGAAATCGCTTTGAGGCACGTCGAACACCTCATACTCTTTTGAATTCTTTACGTCGGTTATCAGCAGGTGCGCGCCGTCGAACTGCAATTTATAATAATGTAAATTGCGAATCTTATTGATAAACGTAAACAGGCAGGCGGCAACCACGATACATTCAAAGAAAACAAATGTCTGCCAGGCAATTAAAAAGCCCAGACACGCAAGGAGTGACAAGAATACAAAGATGACAATGACCGCCTTTACCGACGCTTTTCTGACATAAGCCGCATCGGTTTCCGTGTTGAAACTGTCGTTCACGGTATCAAATTCAGGATCCATTTCCTCAGCCTCCGGTCTGTAAAAGAATGATCCGCGCAATTCCACACTGCACCAACTATGCAAAGATCTTCTAAAAGGAGGTGACAGGCAGCCTGTCACCTCCCCTGTTTACTATTCCGGCGTCCGGACTTATTTTTTCTTCTTAGACGCCACGATGATCGTCACGATCGCGCCGACGAGCACAACACCCGCGGCAGCGATGGCGATGATCTTGCCGGGCTTGACGCCGGAGGACTTTTTGCTCTCTTCTTCGGGAGCCTTCGTCGGATCATCTTCTACTGCCGCGTTTTTCTCTGTGGGCGCCGTCGTCGGTTCGGCCGCTCCTCATTTACTCAAGAAATAAGCCGACATTTACTAAAGCCTTTTATTCCACGTCCTTGATGGAGAAATCCATGCGGCCCTGCTTGTCCAGGCCGATGTATTTGATCTTAACGATGTCGCCGACGTTGACCACGTCCTCGGTCTTTTCGACGCGGTACTTGGCCAGGCGGGAGATGTGCACCATGCCCTCTTTGCCCGGCAGGTACTCCACGAAGGCGCCGAAAGGCATTGTTTTCGTGACTTTGCCCTCGAAGATCGTGCCGACTTCGATATCGCCGGTGATGCCTTTGATGATCTCCATGGCTTTGTTGGCCGCTTCCTCTTCCACCGCCGCCACATAGATCGTGCCGTCGTCGTTGATGTCGATCTTAACGCCGGTCTCGTCGATGATGCGGTTGATGACTTTGCCGCCGGAACCGATGACGTCGCGGATCTTGTCCGGATCGATCTTCATCTGGTACATCTTGGGCGCGTACTTGGACAGATGATCTCTCGGCTCGGAGATGCAGGGCAGGATCACTTCGTTCAGGATCTTCTCGCGGCCCGCGTGGGTCAGTTCGAACGCCTGACGGATGATCTCGTAGGACAGACCTTTGACTTTAATGTCGACCTGGATGGCGGTGATGCCCTTTTCGGTGCCCGCGACCTTGAAGTCCATATCGCCGAAGAAGTCTTCGATGCCCTGGATATCCATGAAGGTAACGAAATCATTCTCGTCGTCGGGGTTGGTGACCAGACCGGCGGAAATACCGGTGACCGGACGCTTGATCGGCACGCCCGCGTCCATCAGCGCCAGCGTGGAGCCGCAGACGCTGCCCTGAGACGTGGAACCGTTGGACATCAGCACTTCGGAGACCAAACGGATGGCGTACGGGAATTCTTCTTCAGACGGAATGACGGGTTCCAGCGCGCGCTCCGCCAGAGCACCGTGACCGATCTCGCGGCGGCCGGGGCCCCTGGAAGTTTTGGCTTCACCTACGCAGTACGCGGGGAAGTTGTAGTGATGCATGTAGCGCTTGGTGTCTTCCAGGTCAATGCCGTCCATCTTCTGAATGTCGGACATAGGGCCGAGGGTGGCAACGGTAAGCACCTGCGTCAGGCCTCTCTTGAACAGACCCGAACCGTGAGTGCGGGGCAGCACGGCGACTTCGGCGCTGAGCGGACGAATGTCGTACAGGCCGCGGCCGTCAACGCGTTTGTGCTCTTTCAGGATGCCTTCGCGCACGATGCCTTTTTCAAGCTTGTAGATAGCTTCGCCGACTTTGCCCTTGAGATCGGGGTACTTTTCGGCCAGCGCTTCCGCCGTGCGTTTGGTGAGGGCATCGATCTTAGCGTCGCGCTCCGGTTTGTCCGGCGTGTATACAGCGGCTTTCAGTTCGTCGAAAGCCAGCGCTTTGACGTCGTCGACCAGTTCGTGCGGCAGCTCCGC
>CACZOW010000193.1 GCA_902782885.1 uncultured Ruminococcus sp.
CCGCTCGGTACAAATGTTCATATGTGCAGCCGGTCAACGGCAGAGAAAAGCAGCAAGGCGAAACGGGCCGGGCTGCTTTTCTTCTTTTAAAACGATACCGGTCTTCTAAAACGATACCGGTCTTCGGCCTTAAAGCTTAAGGCTGAAGCTGAAGTTTTAAGCCAAATGCTTGAATACTGACAAAAACCAATATATAATACTAAAAGAAGAATAAAAATACACCGGAGGGTAACGATCATGAAAACGGACAGAAAAATCATAGCGATGGCCGTAATATGCGCGCTGCTCATTGCCGCCTTCGCGAGCGTTGTGCCCGCGCATGCCGGGAGCAGTATCGATCAGGTGGATATCATTGACCTCACGGCGCCCGTGATCGGCTGGGAGCCGGAGTACACCTGGAAGTTCGACGCCGCCTCAGCCGGCTGCGAACCCGCTATGCCCGGCGCCGGCGCCATCTGGTACGAGTCGCAGGACGGGGAGAACTACGACCCGATGCTCACAAATTATGAGGATCCCGCGGACCGGCCCGTGTTCCGGGAGGGCTGGTACTACAAATTCGTGACGATGGTGCAGTGCGATGACAGCCACGCGTTTTCGCCGTCCGTGAAGGCCACGGTCAACGGCGCGCCCGCGGATTTCAAAGTCAGCGGCGATACCATGCGGATCACCGCGTCGTTCGGCCCGCTGGAGTACGCGAAACTGGTCACTTACGTCAACATCCAGGATGTAAAACTGCCCCAGGATGGCGCGCCGCAGAGCTACATATTTAAGGCGGATCCATACAGCCACGCTAAGATCTTCGCGGTGGGTCCCGCCGGCAGATGGTACGAATCTTCGGACGGCGGCTTCACTTTTGACGAGATGCCCACCGACGGAGACGACGTCCGCAATTTCACCAAAGGCCACGTGTACATGCTGAAGCTCATGGTGGTGGCGGAGGAAGGCTACGAGCTGGCGGGCTTTGTGAACGCCGGCATCAACGGCACCGTTAACGCCTTCACTGACACGCGCTACTTCAACAACCACGACCTGGGCAGATACTGCGAGATCTGCGCTTTCTTCCCGCTTTTGGAAGAGGGCGCCCTGCAGATCACTACCGCGGACTTTTCCGGAATGTTCGATACGTACTACGCGGGCAAACCGGTAGAAGCTGAAGTCACGGCCCTGAACGCCGATGCGGACGTCAATTTCGAGTGGTTCTACT
Source organism: uncultured Ruminococcus sp. (assembly GCA_902782885.1). GTDB lineage: Bacteria > Bacillota > Clostridia > UBA1212 > UBA1255 > UBA1255. Next base: position 1,205 of record CACZOW010000193.1, read on the forward strand.
GCAGTTGCGACGGCACGCGCACCTCCGAAAAGTTCGCGGACGGCAATAAAGCCTCCCTCGCCCCGCTCACCTCCGACGATATGTTGACGTTCCATTACGTGCTGGTCACGGCGGAAGAGCAGGGCACCGGCAGAAAAGCCGCGAGGGTCATTCCGTACACGCTGTACCCCGCCGGATTTGAGGATCCCGATCCCACTGAAGAGCCCGCGGTCACTCCGGACCCCGGCGCTGCCACGGAACCCGGCGCCACTGACGCGCCCGGTGACGGCGGCACCACTGCGGCGCCTGCCTCCGCGGAATCGGGCAGGACCCGCGGCCTTACGCTGAATACCGGCACGATAATAATGCTGGCGGTGATCCTGCTTTTGCTGTGCTCCACCGGGCTGCTGACCGGAATTTTGATCAGTAAAAGACACAAATAAGTCACCCTTTCCGCGGAACGGTATGGTAAAATGACGATGTGAGGCCGGCACACGCCGGAACGTCCACATTGCGGCACAAAAATAAACTGGGAAGGTGCGAAATGCGCATATTGCTCACGATATCGGACAGAGATCTGCTGAAGGCGCTGGAAACGTTGCTGGCGGCGGACGGACATACGCTCGCCACCGCGTTCGACGGCGTGCAGGCGCTGGCCAAAATTGACGACGCGCCGTATGACCTTGCCGTTGTCGACGACAGCGTATCCCGGGTGGAGATCGATACGCTCGCAGCGGACATTGCCCGAAGCGGGATCCCGGTGGTGCTGCTGACGGGCAGGACCGTTACCCGCGGCCTGCTGGAGAAGGCAATGCCGGTGAGCGCGTTCCTGCCGTACCCCTTTGAGCCCGATACGCTCAAGAGAGTGCTGGCGGACGTGGCGGGGAAAGCCGGGCGTGCGGACACGTTCCGCGTCGGCGACACGGCGGCGGAACCCGGCAAATTCCGGCTGCGGCGCGGTCAGGGCGCGGAAGAAATGACTGTATGCGTGACCGCGAAGGAAATGGATATTTTAAAGGCGGTCGCGGCGGAAGCGGCGCTTCCGGATAATTATAACGACGCGATCAAATATATCGGCGCGCTCAACGCGAAATTCGGCAGGCTGGGTTCCGACCGGCGCATCGCGTATCTGCCGGGGAAAGGCTACAGGCTGGTGACGGACAATGACTAAATTCAGACGCAAATTCATTTTATACGCGATGCTGGCAATGTTCGTGCTGCTCGCCGTTTTGATCGCGGCGGTCAACATCACCGGCTATGCTGCGGCCGCCAACGACGCGGACCGTATCACGCGGGAACCGCCCCTCGGCGCGCGCAGCTTCACCATCGGCTTCGACAAAGAGAAAAACCCCGTGCCCGGCGGCGAGAATCTGTCCGGTCTCTCCGACAGCGACGCGCAGGCGCTGGCAGAAAAACTGCGCCACGAAAAGAACGGCAAGACCGGCTGGGTCAACGACTATTACCGCTACCGCGTGTACAAAGACAAAGACGCCGACGTAAAATACGTCACCGTGCTGGACCGGAGCCGCGAAGTAAAAACGCTCCAAAGTACGCTCGTTGCCTCCGTTATCGGCGGCGCGGTATGCCTGGCGCTGTGGTTCGTGTTCCTGCTGGTGATCACGCCGAGGCTGTTAAAGCCTTTGGAGGACGTTGACCGCAGGCAGAAACAATTCATCGCCGAGGCGGAAAAAGAATTCAAAGTGCCGCTGACGGTTATTGCCGCCGACGCGGAAATACTGGAACTGGAGAACGGCGCTTCCGAGCACACGCAGTCCATACGGCGCCAGGTTAGCAAGATGAACGCGACCGCCCGGCAGCTCGCCGCGCTCTCGCTGTTTGAGCAGAAAGGCGAAATATCCGAATACGATCTGTCCGCCGCCGCGGCCGAAGCGGGGGAACACGCGCAGACGCTGTTTACGAAGCAGGGCAAGACCCTGACGCTGGATATTCAGCCGAACGTGCGTTTCACGGGCGACGAGGACGCCGCGCGGAACATGCTCACCGAACTCGCGGGCAACGCGCTGAAATTCTCCCTTACCCGCGCTACGCTGAAACTCAGCCACACGGAAGGCGGCTACACGGAGATCCGCTGCTCCAACGACACCGAACTGGAGCTCTCGGGCAAACTTCCTCAGGTCTTCGACCGCTTCGTGCGGCTGGACAACGCGGAAGGCAAGCCCGGCAGCGGCCTCGGACTCTCATATCTGCGCGACGCGGTCAGGGCGCAGAACGGCCGCGTGGAAGCGGAGGTCAAAAATGGCGAATTCATCATCCGGATCACCTTCTGATATGAATACGAATACCGTAAGGCCGTCCACGAAAGTGCAGGTAGTCGAAAAACCCGTCGTGGTGATGAAACGCTACGAGCTGAAATACATCATCACCGCCGAACAGGAGGCATATTTCCGCCGCGCGATAGAAGGCCGCATGCAGCCGGACCGGTTCGGGCTCACGTCCATCGGCTCGCTGTACTACGACACGCCGGAATACCGCCTGATCACGCGCTCCATGGAGAAACCGGAATTCAAGGAGAAAATGCGGGTGCGTTCGTACGGTCTGGCCACCGACACCACGCCCGTGTTCCTGGAACTCAAGCGCAAGGCGTACGGCATCGTGTACAAGCGCCGCGTGCAGTCGACGCTCCCTCAGGTCAAAAAATTCTTTGACAAAGCGGGGGACATCTGCGGCGGCGGTCAGATCAACGACGAGCTCACGTACTTCCGCGATCTGTACGGCAATCTGGCGCCGGCGTGCCTGATCATTTACGACCGCACCGCGTTTTACGAGCCCGGGGGCGATCTGCGGCTCACCATTGACAACGCGCCCCGCTACCGGGTGGAGGACCTTGACCTCACCGTGTCGATGGAGGGCGAACTGCTGCTGCCGGAGGGCAATTCGGTGCTGGAAATAAAGGTCCAGGAGGCAATGCCGCTCTGGCTCTCCGCTATTCTGGACCAAGGCAAAATATATAAAGGCAGCTTCTCCAAAGTGGGAGAGGCGTATAAAAAGCAGGCAGTGGAGAACATCCGGGCTGCCGCGGGAGGTTTATATTATGTTTGATTCGATCTTTTCTTCGACCACGCCCACCGTGACGTCGTACTTCATGATGATGGCGACGGCGATCGTTGCCGGCTTCATCTACGCCTTCGTGATGTCGTTCCGCGTGCGCGCCAACAAGCGATTCTTTATCGTGACGGCGATATTGCCCTTCGTGGTTGCCACCATCGTGGCGTTCGTGCAGGGCAACATCGGCGTGGGCATTGCCATCGGCGGCGGCGTGTTCGGCCTGGTGCGGTTCCGTTCCGCGCAGGGCAGTTCCGACGAGATCGCGGCGGTGCTGATCGCGATGTGCGGCGGCCTCGCCTTCGGCCTGGGCTACCTGGCGTACGGCGTGATCATACTGCTCGCCCTGTCCCTCCTGTTCTTCCTGTTCTCCGTCCTGCCCCTGTTCGAGCACAGCAAAATGTCGAAGGAGCGCCTCCTGCGCATCACGATCCCGGAGTCGCTGGAGTATGTTGACGTCTTCGACGATATTTTCAAGCATTATCTGTCCGCATATGAGAGCGTGGGCGTCAAGACCACCGGCATGGGCTCCATGTTCCGCCTGTCTTTCCGCATCGTGATGAAGAATCCGGCGGAGGAAAAGACGTTTATCGACGAGCTGCGCACGCGCAACGGCAATCTCGAGATCGCGGTCATGCCGTATGTGGAGGAGGGCAATAGCTTGTAATAAAATCAGGCAGTTACCCTTTGTTGAAATATGAAACGGAGACTGAGTTCTTAAAGAAACACTGAAAATTGGTGTTTTTTAAGAACTGGGCTCCTTCTTTTTTGCTTTTCCAGTGTGAATCAATAGTGAGTTCTTAATAATTAAGCAAATTCTTTTTGTTATTAAGAACTATGAGCCCCGTATTCGTGTTTTATTGGCCAGCGGTGATAGTAAGTTCTTAAAAAACTGCTAAAATACACCCATCACTAAGAACTAAACGCATTTTCTTCACGGAATGGTAACCGGAACAGGAAGCAATTTCTTAAAGAATTGGCACTTTTAGATGTTTTTTAAGAACTCCAGTCCTGTGTGGACAAAAAATGAGCGAGAGCCACATGCAAACGAATATCTAAAGGCTATCTTCCAAGTGCGTGCAGCACCATTTTCTCCGTGGCTTGGATATCCAGGGGCTTGTTGGCCGTTTCCATCGAGATCAGCAGGCGGTCGCCCACAAAATAACCTGCCCGGGCGAAAATGTTTATTTTGAAGACTGCACCGTCGGCATAATCAGAGTCTCCCATCTTTCCCAGATGCTCTAAAATGATCTCCCGCCGCCGGCGCACATCGAGGATCGTGAAATCCGGCTTGAACATGAAGTCACCGAGTTTGAGCGGTTTCTCATAAACGTATGGAATCTTGTTTTTATACAACATATTTGCAATTAAACACTCCGATTTTGACTTGACCCACTCGCCGTGATCGGTCTCGAGTCCGTCGGGCAGGCTGACCTTCAGCCGAGGCGTGTAATTATCGCGCTCCCAGCGAAGGGCGAAGCGGGCGTCGTTGTCAACGACCGGATCGATTATTTCCCGCACGTCTTCTTCTGTCCTGTCGTAGAGTTCTTCCGCGCGGACGGCAGGCAGTTTCGCGAGGTAGCTGTCAATTGCCCCCACCTCCGCCTCGCACGCCTCCCGCAGATCTTCTACATACTTCCTTTGCGCCAATCCGCGCAGCAGATCGTTATTTTCCCGACGGATGTAGCGCAGCTTCGGGGCGTTGTCCTCATCAATATAATAATAGTATACTTTTCCTTTCTTTTTTATTCTGTAAAATACACCTTTCGGCAGATCCGCATATTTCGATTCAAGCTTCAGCATCACGTTTCGCAGACACCGGGATCTTTCCAACAAAGCAGCATCGAACTCGCTCATAAATGACTCTCCTTCGGATAAATTTTACTATGCCGAATTCCATTCGCTTCATTTAGTTCGTTGGCATATCGTTCGAATACTATACCGAATCGGATGATTAATTGCAACTTCTTTCTTACGGTGAAGTGAAAAGTTAACTTCTTTCTTACCTGTATTGGTGATTGACAATCTGCCAGTAATGATGTATACTTGCCCGCATAACTGAATAGCGAGGCGTTGACGGAGAAAAGTACGGCGTGAGGAGCGGATCACAGAGAAGGGCAGGGAGCTGAGATTGCCCGTC
>CACZOW010000194.1 GCA_902782885.1 uncultured Ruminococcus sp.
AGAAAAAACCTTGTCCGCCTTGCCAATCGCACCGGAAAATGGTAAAATGCGCCTGTACGGAGGTGTGTTTCGGGTGAGGCGCTTTGACCGGAGAAAAACAGACACGAAATGTGGCGGGAAAACACGAGCGGCGTTGCTCTTCATGTGCGCGGTGCTGTGGTTACCCGCGTGCCTCAGCGCGGGTTTTGCCGCTGCAGCAGCCGCGGAGGACGTTGACGCCGCCGGAACGGCACCGACGACCGCTGCGGAAGCCGGCGCGATCGCGGAAACGGAAGCCTCCGTTGACCCCGACGCCACCGCTGACCCGGAAGCTACCGTCGATCCCGACGCCACGCCGGTGCCCACCTATAACGGCAACATCATCGCGTTCGAAGTGCCCGAAGGCGGCGGAAAAAAGAACACCTCCTCGGCCGGCGGCATTATAATGATCATAATTATCGCGCTGGCGTTCATCTCCGTTGCCAGCGGCATCGTGGAGAAGATCGTGCGGTATTACAAAGAGCGCGACGAACGCTTCAGCAAAGAATGATGAGAAGGATCGATCCGCGGGAGGCGGCAGAATATTATCTCGGGCATTTCCGGCCCGACGTCAATAAATACGACCGCGGGCGCGTGTTCGTCATCGCGGGCAGCCGGGGCATGAGCGGGGCGGCAATATTGTCCGCGCGCGCCGCGATGCGGGCCGGCGGCGGGCTGGTGTATTCCGTGCTGCCCGCGGGATTGCTGCCGGTCGTGGCGGCGGCGCTGCCGGAAGCGCTCAAATGTCCGGTGGGCGAAAGCAGCAGCGCGCACTTTACCGCCGGAGACGCAAAGCGCCTGAAAGAGCTGGCGCGGCGCGCGGATGCCGTGGTGCTGGGTCCCGGTCTGGGGCGCGACGAGAGCACCCTGACGCTGGCGCGGGAATTGCTGGCGGACCCGGAATTCGCGCCGGAGGCCATGGCGCTGGTGCTGGACGCAGACGGATTGTACGCGTTTAAAGAGCGCGCGGCGGAGTTGAAAGCCGCGGCGGCGCTAAGGCGGGGACGGATCGTGCTCACGCCTCACGAAGGGGAGGCGGCGGCGCTGCTGGGCATCGCGGCAGCGGAAGTAAAAGCGCGGCGGGAAGAATGCGTTCGGGCGCTGGCGGAGCTGCTTGACGGCGGCGTCGCGGTGCTGAAAGGCCGGGAAACGCTGACCTCGTACGTCGGGCCGCACGGCGCGGAGATGTTTGTAAACACCACGGGCAATCCGGGCCTGGCCACCGGCGGCAGCGGCGACGTGCTGGCGGGGATGATAGCCGGATTGACCGCGTCGGACCGGGCGCGGGAAGGCAATTGCCAACCGCTCGCAAATATAGTAAACTATGGGGCGGCCCTGCACGGGCTCGCCGGAGATATGTTGTCCGCGCGGCACGGGGAACGCTACCTGACGGCGGCGGACATAATAGAAGGACTGGGAGATATTCGGAACTATGCTGGATAACACGAGAGCCTGGGCGGAGATCGATCTGGATGCCGTCGCGCACAACGTGCGGGCTGTGCGCCGTGTGACCTCGCCGCGTGCCAAACTGATAGGTGTGGTAAAGGCGGACGCTTACGGCCACGGCGCGGTGCAGGTCTCCCGCTGCCTGCTGGAAAACGGCACGGATATGCTGGCGGTATCGCAGCTCGACGAGGCGCTGGAATTGAGATTATCCGGCATCAGCGTGCCGATACTAATTCTGAGCGACGCCGAGCCCGAGCGCGCGCCGGAACTGGTGCGTTTCGATATATCCCAAGAGGTATACCGGACGGATATCGCGGAAAGCGTGTCCCGCGCGGCGGCGGAACTGGGCAGGACCGCCCGCATCCACATTAAACTCGATACCGGCATGGGACGCGTGGGCTTTCGCGCGGAAGATCCGGATACGGTGCCGGAGATACTTAAGATCGCGGCGCTGCCGAACGTCTGCGTAGAAGGTCTGTTTACCCACTTCGCGGTGTCCGATGAGGCGGAGGGCGATGATTACACCCGCGCGCAGTTAGGGAGCTTTATGCGTGTGGCGGACGAACTGGAACGCGCCGGACTGTACATACCGCTAAAGCACGCGGCCAACAGCGCCGCCATCCTGCGTTTCCCCGAGACGCATCTGGACGCGGTGCGGCCGGGCATATTCCTGTACGGACTGTACCCCTCCGGTGAGGTACGGGCGGAAGCGGACTCCGGGGCGCACGAAGGGTTCAGTCTTAAGCCCGCAATGTCGTTCAAGGCGAAGATCACGGCGGTCAAAAAAGTGCCGGCGGGCGCGTATCTGAGCTACGGCTGCACTTACCGCGCGGAAGAAGAACGGATGATCGCCACCGTGCCTGTAGGATACGCGGACGGATATGCGCGTTCGCTGGGCAACCGGGCGCAGATCCTTATCCACGGAAAGCGTGTACCGGTGCGCGGCCGCGTATGCATGGACCAGTGCCTTGCCGACGTGACGAAATTGTTCCGCCGGGGCGTCGAGGTCAGACCGGGCGACGAAGCGGTGCTGTTCGGCAGACAGGGAAATGAGTACATTGCCCCTGAAGAACTGGCCGCGCTGGAAAACACTATAAACTATGAGATCGTCTGCGGCTTAAGCAAGCGGATCCCCCGCAGGTTCATCAAGAACGGATGCGAGTGTTCGGTTGCCAACGCGCTGCTGGACGGTTACGGGAAATAACAGAAGAACTAAAGTCTGCCGGAGGAAAACCGCGCGGACCCGTTTGTCAGAAAGGCGGAAGAGAACAATGAAAAAAATCAGGATCCTGTCATTCGTGCTGGCGTGCGTGATGTTGACCGCGCTGGCAGGCTGCAAGACGGCGGTCGACAACGAACCCACCAAAGCGCCGGAAACGCCCACCGAAGTCCCCACCGAAGCGCCCACCGAAGCGCCGGAGACCGGAATTGACGAACCCCTTAACCTGCCGTACGCGGCGGCCTTTAAGGTGTCGAAAGTATTCACCAAAAACATGGTGGTGCAGCGGAACGAATACATCCGCGTCTGGGGCTGGGCCGATGAGAGCGAAAACGGCAAAAAAGTATCCGGCGAATTCCTTGGCATGTTCACCGAAGCCGAGATCAAAAACGGCGAATGGGAGCTGGTCTTCAAGAAAAAGCAGCCGGCCAACCCGGCGCTGGGCAACGCGCTGCGCGTATACACCGATACCCAGGAAGAGATCTTTGAAGACGTGCTGGTAGGCGACGTGTACATGGTGATGGGCCAGTCCAACTGTGCGTACAGCATGGCGTCGCACTGGGCGGTCGTTGACAAAAACGATGCCGAGAAGTTCGGCCAGAAGGCGATCGATAAAGAATTGCCCATCCGCCTGCACTATAATTCACAGGCCATCCCTACCAAACTGAAGCGGGGCACCGAGGACGTCAACGTGGACGTCGGCCACCGCACCACCTGGAAAGTCGCCAGCACCGGTTCATTGTCCAACTTTACGGCTATCGGCTACCTGTTCGCCGCCAACTACGTGCGCGCCACCGAGGGCAAAGTCCCGGTGGGACTTATCGAGATCGACGGCAACGGCCGCCCCATCGGCGCCTTCGTGCCCAACGAAGTGGCGGTACAGTGCAAGACCGACACCTGGAACGCGAGCAAGGGCTACTACGTTACGGAAGGCGTCAATGCCGAATGGGGCCGCTTCCTGTACAACGAGTACATGGCGCCCTTCGAAAAATTCCCCATCGCCGGACTGATCTGGTACCAGGGCGAGAGCGATTTCCAGGATCACCTGCTGGCGAAATACACCGACACCTTCACCGCGCTCATGACGTACATGCGCGGCACCCATAACCTTATCCACAAAGACTTCCCCGTGTATTTCGTGGAGTTCCCGTCCATTTACCAGAAGCCCGCGTCCTTCACCGGCCAGTGGCACTTTATGGATCTGGGCAAGATCCGCGCCAAGATGGGCGAGATCGTCACTACGCTGCCGGGCAGCTATCAGATCGTTTCCTGCGACTGCTGGAACAACAAGACGTACTTTAACAATCTGCATCCCGACTGCAAATACGAGCAGGCGGTGCGCGGCGCCAATATTGCCCTTGCGCTCAACGGCGAAGCGGGCATGACACTGGAACAGGCCACCGGGCCGATCGTGGAATCCGTATCGTTCAGCAAAGACGGCAAGACCGCTACGATCAAATTCAAGAACGTGGGCGAAGGACTCAAGACCACCGACGGCGAAGATCCGAGAGGCTTCCTGGGCTGCCCCGCGGTCAACAAACCCACCATGAAAGTCACCGCGAAGATCACCGGAAAAGACACGGTAGAAGTCACCGGAATGAGCGAGATGCAAGGCGTCGCGTACAACGCGGTGTCCGAAAACTACTTCGGCGACGAGATCAACCTGGCCAACAGCTACGGCCAGCCCGCGGGCGCGTTCATGCTGAAGCGCGGCTGAAGCGGATCATTATACCGGATCAGCGGATGATATAATACTGTTTTGAAATGGATCTGAACTCTTTAAAGAAAACACTTGAAGCGCACGGTCAATCGCAGCTGCTGGAAGGCCTTTCGGACTCCCGCTTCTGCGACGACTGCCGCGCGGAATATCTGAAAAAACTGGCCGCCATCGATTACGACCTGACGGCGCGGCTGTACAGACAGGCAGCGGCGCCGGCGGGGAACGAAACGCCGGAAGGGGCGGGAGAGATCACGCCGATACCGGTGACGGACAGCGCGAAATTGACGCCCGAACAGCGCAGGCAATACATTGCCGCCGGTGAAGCGATCATTGCCCGCGGCGAGTTCGCGGCGGTGACGATGGCGGGAGGTCAGGGCACGCGCCTCGGCCACAACGGCCCCAAGGGCACCTTCGACATCGGCGTCGCCGAGCACTCCCTGTTCGAGATACAGGCGTGCCGGCTGCTGCGCCGCGCCGCGCTTTCCGCCGGCGGCCGCCAGATCCCCTGGTACATCATGACCAGCGAGGAGAACGACGCCGCCACCCGCGAGTTTTTTGCCGCTCATAAATACTTCGGCTACGACCCGGCAAACGTGCGCTTTTTCACCCAGTTCATGCTGCCGATGGTGGCTTTTGACGGGAAGATCGTGCGCGACGGACCGCTCAGCGTTAAAATGGGCGCCGACGGCCACGGCGGTATCTTCCGGGCAATGCACGCCCACGGCATCACCGCGGACATGAAGGCGCGCGGCGTTAAGTACGTGTTCATCGGAGGCATCGACAACGTGCTGGTCAAACTCTGCGACCCGCTGTTCATCGGCTTCACGGCGGCATGCGGGACGCCCTGCGCGGGCAAATCGCTGATCAAACGCGATCCCTACGAAAAAGCGGGCGTGTTCTGCCTGAAAAACGGGCGGCCGTCGGTCATCGAATACACCGAGATCTCGAAGGAGATGGCGGAGGCCAGGGACGCGCGGGGCGAGTTCGTGTACGGAGACGCGCATATATTGTGCAACATGTTCACGGTGGACGCGCTGGACAACGCGGGAAGCGAGGGCTTGCCGTATCACGTGGCTGTCAAAAAGACGAAGTATATTGACGACGGAGGGCAATTGACCGAACCCTCCGCCCCCAACGCGTACAAATTCGAGGCGTTCATCTTTGACGCCTTCAGCCGCGCGGAAAGCATGGGCATCCTCAGAGTGCGCCGCGAAGACGAATTTGCGCCGGTGAAGAACCGCGAAGGGGAGGACAGCCCCAACACTGCCCGCGCGCTGTACGTTTCCGCCCGGGAGCGGGGCGCGCTGGACTGAACCTGTGCAGGGAAAACGAGCTGCTGAACACGGAAACTGAACTATGAACAAAGGACGCAACGTGGCAATATTGATGGCGTGTCTGCTGGTGCTCAGCCTGCTGACGCTGCTGACGCGCTCGTTCGGGGGCAACGATACGGCGGTTGTTGACAACGTCCGCTACGTGCGCGCCTCAGACGTGATGTCCAAAGTCACGCCGTACGAATTCTATTTTGTCGGTACCGAGGTGATGGAGGGCGACCTGGAGCAGCTGGAAGACGGCCGCTACCGCTTCACGCTGCGTTACCGCATACCTATCGAGCGCAGCGAAGACGAGATCGACATCGACCAGAGCGACGAACTGCCGGATTACACGGTGGAACCGTACGGCTACACGTACTATCTGGAAGGGGATTCGGACAAAGAGGCTAAAGTCACCTGGGAGTACGCGGAGGGCTTCGGCCCGGAATTCGGTGAACAGCCCTGGGAACGCTTCAGTCAGAAAGTGTTCAAGACCATGATCTTCGGCCGCAAACCGCCGCTGTCGATACCGCAGGCGCTGCTGGTGGCGGCGATCGCCGCGGGCGGCGCGCTGATCATCTTCTACGCGGAGGAACTGTGGCATTTCTTCGGCCGCAAAGGCGAAGACGAGATCCCGCAGTGGCATGACATGGATAAATACAAGCGCATCGGCGGCGGCGTGATCGCCGCGGCAGTCGTG
>CACZOW010000195.1 GCA_902782885.1 uncultured Ruminococcus sp.
GAACTCAGCTGGATCCTTAACTGCTACACATACATCGGCGAACTGTCGCGCATGACTCAGTTCAAGGACAAATCGGCGAAGCACGCGGACAATATCAATGCCGGCCTGTTCACGTACCCCGTGCTGATGGCGGCGGATATATTGCTGTACCGGTCGGATTTTGTGCCCATCGGGCGGGACCAGAAGCAGCACCTGGAGATCGCGCGGGACGTTGCCGACCGCTTCAACAAACTGTACGGCAAGACGTTCGTTGTCCCCGAACCGCTCATCTCGAAGCAGGGCGCGAAGATCATGAGCCTGCAGGAACCGGACAAAAAGATGTCCAAGTCCGATACCAACGCCGGCAACTTCATCCTTATCACCGAATCGCCGGAATCGATCATGAAAAAGTTCAAGAAGGCGGTCACGGATTCCGAAGCGGAAGTGCGCTACGACGAGGAAAACAAACCCGGCGTGAGCAATCTGATGAACATCTACGGCGCCGTGAAGGAATTGACGACCGAGCAGGTGGAGGAAACGTTCCGCGGCGCACGCTACGGCGAATTCAAGATGGCGGTGGGGCAGGCTGTCGCGGAGACGCTGGCTCCGGTCAGAGAGAAGTATGAAGCGCTGGTAAAAGACCGGACGTATCTGGACAAAGTACTGGCGGAAGGCCGCGGGAAGGCCTCGGAGATCGCCGCCGCAACGCTTCGGGACGTATACGAAAAAGTCGGGTTTGTGGTGTGATTTGACCCTCAAAAAACGCACCGCGGGGATCAGATGGCAGAAGAGCAGAGATTTCACGTCGTGTCAGAATATGAGCCCGCCGGAGATCAGCCTGCCGCGATAGAAGCGCTGGCAAAAGGGATCGAAGAGGGCGACGTGTGTCAGACGCTGCTGGGCGTTACCGGCAGCGGCAAGACATATACTATGGCCAAAGTGATCGAAAAGGTGCAGCGGCCCACGCTGGTGCTGGCGCACAATAAAACGCTGGCGGCGCAGCTCTGTTCGGAATTCCGGGAGTTTTTCCCGGACAACGCCGTGGAATTCTTCGTGTCATATTATGATTACTATCAGCCGGAGGCGTATATTGCCGCTACCGACACGTACATCGAAAAGGATTCCAGCATCAACGACGAGATCGACCGGCTGAGGCATTCGGCTACCGCGGCGCTGCTGGAGCGAAGGGACGTAATAATCGTTGCCAGCGTATCGTGCATATACGGTCTGGGCGATCCGGAAGACTACACCGATCTGATGGTGTCGCTGCGGCCCGGTATGCATATGGAGATCGGCGAGCTGGCCTCCCGGCTGGCGGCAATGAACTATGTGTTCGACCGCGGCGATTTCTCCGCCCGCTGTTCGTTCCGCGTATCAGGCGATACGCTTTCGCTGAGGCCTTCCGACCGGGACGACGTGATCCTTAAGATCGAATTCTTCGGCGACGAGATCGACCGCATCTGCGAATGCGATACGCTGAATTTCACACTGAAGCGGGTGATAAACCACGCGGCGATATTTCCGGCTTCCCATTACGCCACTACCGACGCCAAACTGGAACACGCGCTCGGCACCATCGAGGCGGAACTGGAGGAGCGGCTGGACGAGCTGAAGGCGGAGAACAAGATCGTGGAAGCGTTCCGGCTGGAGCAGCGCACCCGGTACGACCTCGAACTGCTCAGAGAGACAAAGTTCTGCAACGGCATCGAAAATTATTCGCGCCACATCAGCGGCCGCGCGCCGGGCAGTGCGCCGTACACGCTGCTGGACTATTTTCCTGAAGACTTCATCATGTTCATCGATGAGTCCCACGCCACGATCCCGCAGGTCCGGGCGATGTACAACGGCGACCACGCCCGCAAAGTATCGCTGGTGGAATACGGTTTCCGGCTGCCCTCGGCGTTTGACAACCGCCCGCTGAAATTCGGCGAGTTTGAGGATAAACTCAACCAGGTGATATTTGTCAGCGCCACGCCGGCGGAGTATGAGCGCGAACGTTCGGTCAACATCGTCGAACAGATCATACGTCCTACCGGACTGGTAGATCCGGAACTGGAAGTGCGGCCGGTGGAGGGGCAGATCGACGACCTGATCGGCGAGATCCGCGAGGTGACCGCGCGAAACGAGCGGGTGCTGGTGACGACGCTTACCAAAAAGATGGCCGAAAAACTCACCTCGCATCTGGCGGCGCTGGGCATACGGGTGGAGTACATGCATTCGGAGGTTAAGACCATTGACCGCATGGCGCTGATCCGCGGCCTGCGGCTGGGCGAATTTGACGTCCTCGTCGGCATAAACCTGCTCCGCGAAGGTCTGGATCTGCCGGAAGTGTCGCGGGTGGCGATCCTGGACGCGGACAAAGTCGGTTTCCTGCGCAGCGAGGTCTCGCTGATACAGACCATCGGCCGTGCGGCACGCAACGCGGGCGGCAAGGTCATTATGTACGCGGACAACGTCACGGAAGCCATGCGCGGCGCGATCACGGAGACCGAACGCCGCCGCAAGCTCCAGCTGGAGTTCAACCGCGCCCACAACATAACCCCGCACACTATCATCAAGAGCGTGCGCGACGTCATTTCCACCGGAGTCATGGCGGAAGACAGCAGCGCAAGCGCGCTCGACCGGCTGCTGCGTCCGTCCGCGTATCTCGAGGGAGAGGGCGCCGGCAGCAGCGGCAAAAAGGCCGCCTCCGGCCGCGGCAAATACTCCGGCGGCGTGCGGCGTACGGCGAAAGGCGACAACGCCTCGGACGCTTCGCTCATCCTCACCGACGAGGAACTGGATCTGTCCGTGCCCGAACTGCTTGACCTGCTCACCGGACGCATGGCGGAAGCGGCGGGCGAGCTCAGATTCGAGGAAGCTGCCAAATACAGAGACATAATCAAAAAGCTGAAAAAGACGGTATGAAACACGAATTTATCGAAGTAAAAGGCGCCAGGGAAAACAACCTGCAGAATATAGATGTGAAGATACCGCGCGACAGCCTGACGGTATTTACCGGGCTTTCCGGCTCGGGCAAATCGTCGCTGGCGTTCGATACCATCTACGCGGAAGGACAGCGCAGATACATGCAGTCGCTGTCTTCGTACGCGCGCATGTTTATCGGGCAGATGGAGAAGCCGGACGTGGACAGCATTGACGGCCTGTCTCCGGCGATATCCATTGACCAGAAATCCACGTCGCGCAACCCGCGTTCCACCGTGGGCACCGTGACTGAGATATACGACTACCTGCGGCTGCTTTATGCGCGGACGGGCGTGCCGCATTGCCCCAACTGCGGCCGGGAGATAAAGGCGACCACCATTGACCAGATGACCGACGCGGTGATGCGCCTGCCGGAAGGCATCCGGGTGCAGCTGCTGGCGCCGGTGGTGCGCTCGCGCAAAGGCGAATACGCCAAACTGTTCGAATTCCTCAGGAAAAACGGCTACGCGCGGGTGCGGGTGGACGGCGAAGTATATTCGCTGGACGAGGAGATCGTACTGGAAAAATACAAGAACCACAATATCGAGGTGATCGTCGACCGGCTGGTGATGCGCCCGGATCTGCGGCGGCGCGTGGCGGAATCGCTGGAGACCGTGCTGCGGCTGGCGGCGGGACTGGCGGTGATCGCCATTTCGCCCGGAACGGGAATGACGTACAGGATCTTTGAGAAAGTGCGCGGGTGCATGCCGGGCGTCGACGCCGGAATCGATGAGATACTGCTGAAAGAAGATGACAAGGCGACGCTGGAAGTGCTGTTCAGCCAGAATTTTGCCTGCGCCGAATGCGGCATCAGCCTGCCGGAGATCACACCGCGCATGTTCTCGTTCAACAGCCCCGCGGGCGCCTGTCCCGCGTGTTCCGGTATCGGCCGGATCGTGCAGTTCATTGAAGAGGATTTCATCGCCAAGATCTCCCACCGCACTACGTACGACGTGCTGATGGCCATGCTGCTGGACAACAATCTCACCGAAAAGCTGGCCATCATAGAGAGCCTGGGCAAGGTGTACAAATTCGACGTCAACGTGCCCGTCGGCGAACTGCCCCGCGAGATCGCTTCGGTGGTGGTATCCGGCAGCGGCGACAAAAACGTGCCGTTCAACAACGGCTACAAACTCCTGCGCCAGCCCTACGTGGGCATCATGAACGTGCTGAAGAGGCATTACGCCCGCAAACTGGAAGGCGCTTTTGAAATGTATCCGGTGGAATACTATATGTCCGAGAACGTCTGCCCCGAGTGCGGCGGCAAACGCCTCAGCAAAGAGTCGCTGTGCATCACGCTGGGCGGCCTCAATATATCTCAGTTCACGGAGCTTTCGATCCGCGGTGCGCTGGATTTCATGAACGGGCTCAGGCTGACCGGCGAAAAAGAAGTGATCTCCCGGGATATAGTTAAAGAGATCAAAGGACGGCTGAGTTTTCTGACCAACGTGGGACTGGAGTACCTGACGCTGGCGCGCTCCAGCGGCACGCTCTCGGGCGGCGAGTCGCAGCGGATCCGGCTGGCGACGCAGATCGGCGCCGGACTGATGGGCGTGCTGTACATACTGGACGAACCCAGCATCGGACTGCATCAGCGGGACAATCAAAAGCTGCTGGCCACGCTCAAAAGTCTGCGCGACCTGGGCAACACGCTGATCGTCGTCGAACATGACGAGGAGACGATGCTCTCCGCGGACTGCATCGTGGACGTGGGACCGCTGGCGGGCATACACGGCGGCCGGATCGTGGCGGTAGGCACGCCGGAGGAAATAATGAAATGCCCCGAATCGCTGACCGGCATGTATCTGTCGGGCAGATTGAAGATCCCGGTGCCGGAAACGCGCCGGCAGGGCAGCGGCAAAAAATTGACCGTAAAAGGGCTGCGGGTCAACAACCTGAAAAATATTGACGTCACCGTGCCCCTCGGGCGCTTCGTGTGCGTCACCGGCGTGTCCGGCTCCGGCAAGAGTTCCTTCGTTAACGAAGTGCTGGCGCGCATGTACACCGACGCGGACCCGGTCGGGCGTAGCTACACCGCCTCTGAAGGGAAGGAAAACATAGATAAATGCATCTGCATCGATCAGTCTCCCATCGGACGCACGCCGCGCTCCAATCCCGCCACGTATGTGGGCGTGTTCACGCAGATCCGCGACCTGTTCGCCATGCTGCCGGAGAGCCGCGCACGGGGATATAAGAGCGGACGGTTCAGTTTCAATACCAAGGGCGGCCGCTGCGAAGCCTGCTCCGGCGACGGTATCAAAAAGATCGAGATGCATTTCCTGCCCGACGTGTACGTGCCCTGCGAAGTGTGCAAAGGCAAACGCTACAACAGGGAGACGCTGGAGATCCGGTACCGCGGCAAAAACATATCCGAAGTGCTGGAGATGACTATTGACGAAGCCGCGGAGTTCTTCACGGATATGCCGGCGATACAGCGCAAGATCAGCACGCTGGTGGACGTGGGACTCGGATATATGAAGCTGGGGCAGTCGTCGACGACGCTGTCCGGCGGCGAAGCGCAGCGCATCAAACTGGCGGCGGAGCTTTCGCGCATCGGTACGGGCAACACGCTTTACATTCTTGACGAACCCACCACGGGCCTGCACACCCACGACGTAAAGAAACTGATCGAGATCCTCGACCGGCTGGTGGATGCGGGCAATACCGTAGTAGTTATAGAACACAATCTGGACGTGATCAAATGCGCCGATCACATCATAGATCTGGGACCGGAAGGCGGCGACGCGGGCGGCACGGTAGTGGCCGAGGGCACGCCGGAGGAAGTGGCGCAGGCGCCGGGCTCGTACACAGGCGAGTTCCTTAAGCGTGTGCTTAAATGAAGGAGAGTGAAAGGTAATGAAAAGAGAGATCTGCTCCATGTGCGGCAAACGCATTGCGACGGTTTTCGTAACACAGATAGATCAGAACGGCAACCAGGTCAATAAAGGCCTGTGCATCGTCTGCGCCAAAAAGCTGAACCTGCCTCAGGTCAATCAGTTCCTGGCCAACATGAACATCTCCGACGAGGACCTGGAGTCCATGGCCGACGAGATGACGGGCATCGCGGATCAGATGGATGATGCCGCGAAGGAACTTTCCGCCGAAGGCGGCGAATCGCCCGATACGGCGGACAACAGCGGCGACGCGAGCGAGGGCAGCGTGCCGTCCTCCACCGGCGCGCCGAATTTCTTCGAACTGCTCAAAAATTTTGGCAAGAGCCTCGGCAATATTGCCAACGGCGTTCCGCAGCGGCCCGCGCCCGCCGAAAAGAACGGCGACGACGCGGCGGCCGGAAGCGCGCAGAAATCCAAAACGGAAAAAGGCGGCGAACGCAAGCAGCAGAAGTTTAAATTCCTGTCGATGTACGGCACTGACCTCACCGGCAAAGCGGAGGAAGGCAAGATCGACAACATCGTCGGCCGTACCCGCGAGACCGAGCGCGTGATCCAGATCATCAACCGCCGTTCCAAGAACAATCCGGTGCTGGTGGGCGAGGCCGGCGTAGGCAAGACCGCGATCGCGGAAGGGCTGGCGCTGCGCATTGCCCGCGGCGAGGTGCCCGAGAAACTGCTGAACAAGCGGATCTACCTGCTGGATCTGACTGCCATGGTGGCCGGCACGCAGTTCCGCGGCCAGTTCGAGGGCCGCATGAAAGGGCTTCTGGATGAGGTCAAGGCCGCTGGCAACGTGATCCTGGTCATTGACGAGATCCATAACATCATGGGCGCGGGCGAAGCCGAAGGTTCCCTGAACGCTGCCAATATCCTCAAGCCCGCGTTGTCCCGCGGCGAGATCCAGGTGATCGGCGCCACAACGCTCAAGGAGTACCGCAAGTACATCGAAAAAGACAGCGCCCTGGAGCGCCGCTTCCAGCCGGTAATGGTCAACGAGCCTTCCGTGAGCGAGACTATTGACATCCTGAAGGGCGTCAAGACGCATTACGAGGAATTCCATAAGACCCGCGTGAGCGACCGGCTCATCGAGGAAGCGGTGAAATTGTCCGAGCGCTACATCACGGATCGGTATCTGCCGGACAAGGCTATTGACGTCCTCGACGAAGCCGCGTCCCGCGCCAATCTGCGCAACGAAGTGCCCGGCAGGATCGACGCGCTGTCAAAAGAGATCGACGCCCTGAACGCCGGGACCGAGGCGCTGGAAGGCAAAGCCGCGGACGACGAGCAGGCGCAGCTTGAAAAGTTCAAGAGCATCGCCGAAAACAAAGAAAAACTGGCCCGGCTGAACGAGCAGCTGGCGGAGCTGAAAGAACACGAATACAATACCGTAACGTACGACGATATCACCGGCGTCATCGAGACCTGGACCGGCATTCCGATCCATACCGTTTCGGAAGACGAAGCGCACCGCCTGCTGGAGCTGGAAAAGCGGCTGAAAGAACACATCATCGGGCAGGACAAGGCCGTGGAAGCCGTGTCCCGCGCCATCCGCCGCAACCGTTCCGGCTTCCGCAAACGTACCAAACCCGCGTCGTTCATTCTGGTGGGTCCCACGGGCGTGGGCAAGACCGAACTTGTCAGGCAGCTGGCGATCGAGCTGTTCGGCACCCAGGAGGCGCTGGTGCGGCTGGATATGTCCGAATACATGGAAAAACACACGGTGTCCAAACTGATCGGATCGCCTCCGGGGTACGTCGGCTTCGATGAAGCCGGTCAGCTTACGGAAAAGATCCGCCGCCGTCCGTATTCCGTCATTTTGCTGGACGAGATCGAGAAAGCGCATCCGGACGTGTTCAATATGCTGCTGCAGATCCTGGACGACGGCCGTCTCACGGACAGCCAGGGCAGGGTGGTGGATTTCTCCAATACCATCATCATAATGACGTCCAACGCGGGCAACTCACTCAAGAGCAAGAGCATCGGCTTTTCCGCCGATGAGAAAGTTGCCGCCGCCGACGCGTCCCGGGAAGCGCTCAAGACCATATTCCGCCCCGAATTTCTGAACCGCGTCGATGAGATCGTGGTGTTCAACAGCCTTGACGCCGAGAGCCTGGCGGGAATTGCCCGGCTGATGGTGGGCGAGATCGTGGATGAGAGCAGGGACAAGGGCCTCTCGCTGAAAGTCAGCGAAGACGTGTATCCGCTGCTGGCCAGAGAAGGCTACGACGAGAAATACGGCGCCCGTCCGATGCGCAGGTATATACAGGAACACATCGAGGACGAACTGGCGGAGCTTTACCTGAACGGCACGATCGGTTCCGGCGATACCGCCGTGGTGGAAGTGTCCGGGGGCAAACTCTGCGTGCATAAAGCGTGAACGCCGGCGGGTGAAAGCGCGGCTTAGATTTTCTGAAAGTGCGGCAATAACGCCGCAGACGGGAGATCCGTATGAAATTCAAAAACGATATAGGGGAACTCGATCCGGCCGAACTGGAGTACGCGGAACGGACCCACAAAGCAATAAAAGCGGAAATGACCGCGGAACTGGCCGCTTCGGGACACCGCAAGAGCCAGATCCTGGAGCAGCGCAAGTATTTCAGCGACTATTTTTCCGAACTGAAGGACGATGAGAAACGCGATCTGCTCAGCAACGAGGCGCTGGATACGCGCTCGTATCTCAGCAGCGTGGAGCATCTGCGCAAACTGGCGCGGCAGGAGCAGGAGCCGTATTTTGCCGGCTTCGACTACGTGGACGATATTGACCCCGAAGAACGGAACCGGGTGTATATCTCGCTGGAAACGCTGCGGGATCCGGATACGTATGAGATCATAACTTACGACTGGCGGGCGCCGATCTGCTCGATGTATTACGAGTGCGAGCCCGGCCCGGCGTATTTTGACGCGCCCGCGGGGAGGGTGAACGTTGACCTCTTGGAAAAGCGGCGCTACCGGTTCAAACACGGAAAGCTCCAGAAGGTGAGCCGAATCAGCATGCCGTCGGACGACGAGATATTGACCGAAGCGCTCTCGCGGAACGCGGGCGAACACATGCGCATTATCGTGGAATCGCTGCAGAAGGAGCAGCACCGCATCGTGCGCGACTACATCGAAGGCATTACCGTGATATCCGGCTGCGCGGGCAGCGGCAAGACATCCGTGGCGCTCCACAAAGCCGCGTACATTCTGTACGGTTTCCGCGAGCGCATGAAGGACAGCGGCCTGGC
>CACZOW010000196.1 GCA_902782885.1 uncultured Ruminococcus sp.
GAGCGTGCCATAGCGGCGGACATTGTCACCGCGTGCTCTTCGGCGATGCCGACGTCAAAATACCGGTCAGGATATTTTTCGGCGAACACGGACAATCCGGTGCCGCCCACCATTGCCGCCGATACGGCAACGATCTCCGGCCGTTCGGCGGCAAGCGCACACAACGTCTCCCCCAGATGCTTTGAAAATGAGGCTTGTGTTGCCTCCTGTCCATCCCGAGCCTTTTCACTGCCGCCAACACCGTGGTACGCGGACGGATCCTGCTCCGCGGGCGCGTAGCCCCTGCCCTTCTCGGTTATGGCGTGGATTATAACGGGACCGCCCATGTACTCCGCCCGGTCAATGGCCTCCGCCACCGCGTCAGGATCATGTCCGTCGATGGGGCCGATATATTTCCAGCCCAACTCGATGAACAGCTGGCCTTCCGGCACCACAGCGGAACGCATGTAGCCTTTGATCCGCTGGATGCGGCGCTCGAAAAACGCGCCGACTTTGCGCAGTTTGTCCAGCGCCCGTTTGACGTTCTTTTTTGCCTTGATATAACCGCGCCCGGAGCGGAGGCGTATCAGGTATTTGTGCATTGCCCCCACGTTGGGCGATATGGACATGCCGTTGTCGTTGAGTATCACGATGATATCGTCGCCCAGCTGACCCGCGTCGTTGAGCGCTTCGTACACCATGCCGCTGCCGAACGCGCCATCGCCGATCACGGCGCAGATGCGCTGATCCCCGCCTTTCAGTTTGCGGGCGCGCGCAAACCCCACCGCGGCGGATACGGAAGTGGAACTGTGACCCGTATCGAACCGGTCCGCCGGACTTTCGCTGCCTGCGGGGAAACCGCTTATTCCGTTTAGCTGCCGCAGCGTGCCGAAACGGTCGTCGCGGCCGGTGAGCAGTTTGTGCACGTAGCACTGATGCCCCACGTCCCAGATTATTATATCTTTAAACGGATCCAGCCGGCTGTACATTCCCACGGTCAGTTCCACCACGCCCAGGTTGGATGCCAGGTGGCCGCCGGTCTTCACGACGGTGTCAATGATCTTCTGCCGCAAACTCAGACAGAGCGCCTCCTTCTCAGAGGCGCTCATGTCCTTCAGTCTGCTGAGTACACCGTCAAATTCGCCCATCGCAACAGGTAAATACCGCCCTCCGGAAGCGGTCAATACTTGCGCTCCAGCAGGAACCGCGCCAGTTCTTTCAGGAAATCCGCGCTTTCCGCGGAGCAGCCGGGTATTTCTTTGAGGGCGAGGCAGTTGTCCACCGCGCGCATCGTGAGCTCGGAAAGCATCTGCTTGGCGCCGTCGATGCCGTAAAGAGTGACGAAGGTGGTTTTATTGTCCGCCTCGTCCATGCCGGTATTTTTGCCCAGCATCGCGGGATCGCCCTCCACGTCCAGGATATCGTCCTTGATCTGGAACGCCAGGCCGATCGCGCGGGCGTACTCTGTGAGCAGTCTGCCCTCTTCGGTGCCGGACTTCTGCGCGCACAGTACCGCGATCTCCGAGGATACCGCGATCAGGCAGCCGGTCTTCATGCGGCAGAGCGCGTCGTGCTCATATTCGTCGATGGTGTTGTTCTCGGCTTTAAGGTCAATGATCTGGCCGCCCACCATGCCCTCCGTGCCGCCGCGTCTCGCAAGTAAAGGCAGGATCTTCTGATAGGAGGCAACGGCTTCGTTGTCCCAGCGCGCCGCGGCTTTTGCGGTCAGCTCCGCGACACCTTCGCCGGCCACCTCAAAAGCGTAGGTGAGCAGCGCGTCGCCGGCCAGTATTGCCGTCGCTTCGTCGAAACGGCGGTGGCAGGACAGGCGGCCGCGGCGGTAGTCGTCGTTGTCCATGGCCGGCAGATCGTCGTGGATCAGCGAATAAGTATGGACCATTTCGACCGCCAGCGCTAAAGGCAGCACGGTCTCTTTGGACAGGCCGAACAGCTCCGCGGAGACCAGCAGGAGTACCGGCCGGATGCGTTTGCCGCCTCCCAGCAGACTGTAGCGCATGGCGTCGTAAATCACTTTCTGGTAATTGTCCCGCGGCGGCAGCAGTTTTTCCAGTTCTGCGTCGATGTAATCCGCGTATCCCTGCAATTTGTCGAGGAACTCACCCATTTTCGGACACTCCTTCCACCGGCTCGGCCAGTTTGTTGATCTTCTCGGTATATGCGTCAAGTTTGGCGCGGCAGTAACGCACCAGACTGATACCCTTTTCAAAGGAGGCAATGCTCGCCTCCAGCGGCAGTTTGCCGCTCTCCATGCCGGCAATTATCCGCTCGAGCTGATCCATTGCCGCCTCGAATGTGAGTTCCTCCTGCTCCGCCGGAGCCGGGGTTCCGTTTAGTTGAGCCATTGTCCGCCATCCTTTCCAGAGTCCGTGACCGCGTTCGCTCTTTGCGCCCGCGACTGTTATTTATCCACGCTGACATCAACGCTGCCGTCAAACATTTCCACTGTTCCGCCGCCCTGTTCCCTGAGTTCCGCGGCGCTTTTCACCAGCGCTCCGGAGTCCGAGCGCACCAGCGCGTAGCCCCGCTTCAGCACGTCGCGGTGACTGTACGCGTTCAGCTGTCCGCTCAATTTATCCAGTTTCAGCTGCGCCATACGGACGCGGCTTTCCGAAAGCGTACGGAGCGCGCCCTCGTTGCGGCTGAGCAGCTGGCGCTTCACCTTAAGCAGATTCGAGAGCGAGTTAAAACTCAGTCCCGCCTTCACCCTTTCGAGTTCCCTGCGGCGCGTTTCGCCGACGTTGCGGGCGGCCGCGGTCAATCTCTCCTCATACTGCCCCAGCGTATATGTGAGCGCGTCAAGTTCCGGCACCGCCAGTTCCGCGGCGGCGGAGGGCGTGGGCGCCCGCAGATCCGCGACAAAATCGCAGATCGTGAAGTCGGTTTCGTGACCTACGGCCGAAATGACCGGCAGCGCCGAACTGTACACCGCGCGTGCCAGTTTTTCGTCGTTGAACGCCCACAGGTCTTCTATGGATCCGCCGCCGCGCCCGATGATCACCACGTCGACGGTATTTTCCGTCTGCGCTTTCATCAGCCCGGATATCAGCTCGCCGGGGGCCGCCGCGCCCTGCACCGAAGCGGGATACAGGATTATCGGCATTCCCGGGAAGCGTCGCGATATGACGTTGTGGATGTCGCGTATCACCGCGCCGGTGGGAGACGTGACCACACCCACGGCTTTGGGCAGCATTGGCAGCGGCCGCTTATGTGTTTCGTCAAACAGGCCTTCCGCGGCCAGTTTCTGCTTCAGTTTTTCAAACTGCTCGTACAGTGCGCCGACGCCGTCCGGGCGCATATTGTCAACGTACAGCTGATACACGCCGTCCCGCTCATACACGCCGATATTGCCAAACGCGCCGACTTTCATGCCGTCCGCCGGCATAAAGTCCAGCTTCCGGAACTGGTTTGCGAACATGACGCACTTCAGCACGCCGCCCGGATCCTTCAGCGAGAAGTATGCGTGTCCGGAACTGTAGCGTTTGAAATTCGATATCTCGCCCGTAACGCAGATGCCGGTCAGATTGGCGTCGTACATCAGCAGGGATTTTATGTAGTTATTGACGTCGGAAACACGGAGCGTACGCCCGGGGCGCGGCGCGCCGGGTCCGGAATTACCGCTGTTCCCGAAACCGAAGCCGTTCATTCGCGGCTCACGCTCCCGAGAATGCCGTTGATGAACGCGGAAGCTTCGGGGTAACTGAATTTTTTAGCCAGCTCCACGGCCTCGTTGATAGAGACGCTCACGGGAATGTCGCCGAAATATCTGATCTCGGCGATCGCCTCGCGCAGTATGGCCAGATCGACCTTGCACAGCCGGCCGATGTTCCAGTCCGGATCTATATGCGCGGATATCACCGCGTCTATTTCGGTGATATTGTCCAGCACTTTGCCCAGGATATCCGCCACGAACGCGCGGTCGATCTTCTTAAGTTCTTTTTCCTCGGCGGAAGATACGAACATTGCCAGCATGTCCTCCACGGAGGTCTGCTCTCCGGCAAAACCGTCCGTGCGCAGGCGCGGGTCAATGAACTCGTTCTGGAATATGATCTTTACGGTGGCTTCTCGCGAATCTCTGCGGCTCATGATCTATGTAGCTCCTGTCAAATAATATCAATGATCGCAATAATTGTGAACTGTGTTTTGGTCAGTGTTCGGGTCTGTCTCCCGTTCCCGCGGGCAAGCGCGTCAGCGGTAGCTGCCGGGCGGCAATATCTTGTCCAGCAGATTGCGCAGGAACGAGCGGTCTTTCTTCAGCCTGCTGCCGATCCAGTAACCGGCAAACGTGCACAACGCAAGAAACAGCGTGGCGAAGAAACCCAGGAAATGGATCGACAGTCCGATCAGCAGCCCTATGATCGCGCCGTTGATCGGAAAGTAATTCTGCCGGTAAAATTTGTAAAAGCGTCTGAGCATCCGGGATCACTCCTTTTCGCCCGGCGCGGCGTGCACGCCTTCGATGTTTATGTCCACGTGGCTCACGGTCAGTTCGGTCATGCTTTCCACCGAATCCTTGATCTGGTTCTGCAGCAGCTTGGAAAGGTTGGGAACGTGCGTGTCCGGGTACACGGACAATTTCATCAGGATCTCCACGGCGTTGTTGCGGAAGCGGACTTTGGATTTGGCCTCGCGCACGCTGTGGCTCTTGCGCGCCAGTCCGAGGGCAATGTTCTCCACGGAGTTGGAGGAAACGCGCACCTGGCCTCCTTCGTTTTTAAAGCAGATATATTTATTGACCCGCCGGAAACTCAGGCCGGAGAACAGGATGAACAGGTTCAGGAGAAGCAGCACGAGGCCGGCCAGAAATACGACCACGTTGTACTTATCCGAACGGTAGAGCGTGACGTCCGCCCAATCCAGAAAGTTCTTCATCATCCCTTTATCGGAGAACGGCGATATCATCAGCAAAATGCTCAGTACAGCAGAGATCAAGGCGTAGATCGCCGTCAACACACGAAAGAAAAAGTTCACTTATCTTCCTCCTTTGCTTCGGAAAAGTCTACTCCCTGCACGTGGATGTTCACCGAATCCACCAGCACGCCGGCCTGATTCTCCACGTTGCTTTTTACGTGTTCCTGAATGTCGAACGCCACTTCCGGTATGCGGAATCCGTACCGCACGATCACATATATGTCAACGGTAGTGACGCCTTCTCTCGATACGACTTTTACGCCTTTGGCCAGGTTCGTCCGTCCGAGGACTTCCGCCAGACCGCCGGTGAAGCCGCTGCTCATCCCGGCGACGCCCTTAACTTCCATGGCAGCCATACCGGCGATAACGGCCAGCGCCTCGTCGGTAACTATCATCTCGTCATTTTCGGTTAAATACGATTCATTTTCGGCCATACTGTCAGGTTCTCCGGGTGTGTATTTCCGCACAGTGGAATTGTACACTAACGGGCCGAGAATTTCAAGACTTGACAGGCCGTGAGATCGCCGCTGATCACCGCGCCTCCGAAATCATTATCCGGATCTCCGGTCTGCTTGCGGAATACCGTGATCCTGCCGTGTTCCTCAAACTGGACCGCGCCGCTGTCGGCGCACGATACCAGCGTCCAGACGTATTCCGCACCTGTCGCCAGGCGGTCGAGTTCAAACTCCGCGGTACCGCCCCGGACAATGGCGTTATAGCCCCTGTGCCGCTCCGGATACGTCACGTTGCGCAGGATCAGGCGCGCTTCGGTGCCCTCGGTTGCCGATGTTGAAAATTTAACGTAAGCGTTTCTGAAACTCATTGCCGCTCGCCTTCCCGTATAATTATCGTGCCCGGCATTGCCGCGTTTTGCCGCTGCCGGACGTCAACACTTTTGACCTGCGGATAAATTAGCATAACGCGCTCGTTTTGTCAATTATAACCATCACAGGGCAATAACCGTTGCAATTTTGTACTCAAGGCCCATTTGAGCTGGTTGATCGGAGGCAACGGCTCCGGGCGCCTTCTCTGAAGGCCATTTGCCGAAAAACGGAATCAGGAAATGAGCAAGTGACACGAAAGACCAGATCAGCATAGGATCAAAACGCTAAAAGATATTGCGGTATGCCGCTTTAATATTTACATTACCACGCGCCCGGTATAAAATATCTGCCGCAGGCGGCCGGGACCGCCGGACTATTTAAACGAGGGAAATAGCGATGGAATCCAGTCTCACC
>CACZOW010000197.1 GCA_902782885.1 uncultured Ruminococcus sp.
TACCGGGCGCTGAAAAAACATGCGGAACCGACTGCAATTGTGTCATTTTTGTGTTGCCAACAGCCCCCGCAAAGTGGTATAATTTGACCGACAAATATCAGTGGAGGTTTGTTTCGTATGAGTCCCGAAAGAGCGCCGTTCTCGGATCTGACACATCAGGTGGGGCCTATAGGCCTTATTGTCATGGAAAGCTGCCGCGACCTCGGTCAGCGCGTGGATAAGCATTTAAAAGAACTGCACGAAGAGCAGAATGAGATCATACCGGAAACGTTCATTATTAAGAGCCGCTGCCCGCGCTTCAGCAACGGCGAGGCCAAGGGCATAATTGACGAATCCGTGCGCGGCAAAGACATCTACATCCTGGTGGACGTGGGCAATTACAGCCTGACCTACAACATCATGGGCATCCAGAACCATATGTCGCCGGACGACCACTACGCGGATCTGAAGCGCGTGATCCAGGCCATCGGCGGCAAGGCCAAGCGCATCAACGTCATCATGCCGTTCCTGTACGGCGGTCGCCAGCACAAACGCGCCGCGCGCGAATCTCTGGACTGCGCCAGCGCCATGATCGAGCTGCAGAACCTGGGCGTGACTAACATCATCACCTTCGACGCCCACGACTCCCGGGTATCCAACGCCATACCGCTCACCGGCTTCGAGAACGTGCATCCGTACTACCAGTTGATGAAATCCATACTGCGCTCCGTGCCCGACATTCAGGTGGAC
Source organism: uncultured Ruminococcus sp. (assembly GCA_902782885.1). Taxonomy (GTDB): domain Bacteria; phylum Bacillota; class Clostridia; order UBA1212; family UBA1255; genus UBA1255. The sequence continues at coordinate 730 of CACZOW010000197.1, forward strand.
AAAGAGCATCTGATGATGATCTCCCCGGACGAGGGCGGCATCCACCGCAACCTGTACTATTCCACATTGTTCGGTCTGGATCTGGGCATATTTGTCAAGCGCCGCGACTTTTCGCGGATCGTCAACGGCCGCAATCCTATCGTTGCCCACGAGTTCATCGGCTCTTCGGTGAAGGGCAAGGACGTGCTGATCATGGACGATATGCTGTCCTCCGGCGATTCGATCCTTGACATCGCCAAAGAACTTAAGCGCCGCAAAGCGGGCCGCGTGTTCGCGGGCGTGACGTTCGCAATGTTCACCGACGGCATCAAGCAGTTCGACCAGTATTACAAAAAGGGCCTGATCGACAAGATCTTCTCCACCAACCTGACGTACCGTCGCCCCGAGCTGGCGGACCGGCCCTGGTTCGTGGAAGTCAGCATGTCCAAATATATCGCCAAACTGGTGGACGCGCTCAACTACGACGAGTCCATCAGCGCGCTGCTGGATCCGCAGCAGAGGATAATGAACCTGCTGGAGCGGCACAACCGCGGCGAACAGATCTAAGCCGGTACTTTTTCATAATCATCAAGGCCTTCAAGACGGCCGAAAATGAAGCGATCTTTGAGTGTTGACCCGGAGGAAACGTTATTCTTTAAAACGTTTCCTCCTTTGTTTTCGAGGAGGGCGAGGTCCTCCGGAGACGCAGCGCCGGCAGCGCGCGGTGTGCGGATAATGATGTTGCCGTCGGGCAGATCGACGTCAAGCTCCGCGGAATAGCAGCCGTTTTTAACTTCCACCGTGGTGACGGCAATCAGTTCAGAATCAGGCGTCAATTTGTAAATGTCAATATATACGCCGTCGACCGGCTGCCGGCTGCCGTTGTCGTCTAAATATTCTACTGTCCCGGTGATCGTCATACGTCCCGAAGCATCGTTTGCCGGACCCGGAGCATACACCGTGCCGTATTCGGTGCCGCCTTGGCTTACGTACAGTCCTGCCAGTTCCATCGCCGTCTCCATGCTCGCGGTGCTGATGAACGTCTTATCTGAGGAATTGGCCGTGTAGATCGTGCGGCTTAAGCCGTTGGTGTGGTGTGTCCGGTTCTCGGGGGGAATAAGACGGATAGTGAGGCTGCCGTTCGCGTCGGGAGACGCGTAGAACATGACGTCAAAGCATTGCCGCCCTTCGACTATATATGTCCGGTACACGCGCGAGTAGGTATTTACGGCGTCAACGAACTCCAGACCAAAATGCGGATCCTGCTCAAATTCGATGATAAAGCTGACAATTATGGGTGAATTTTTATCAAAGCAGCAGTTATCTGTTATGCCGACAGGGATCCAGGACAGAAAGTCGGCTTTTACGGTATGTGCTTCGAAAAAACCATCATCAGGCAGCGCTTTGATGAATCCGCCGTCATCGGGGAATACGAGTTCCGGGTGATCCGGTATTGGGGTGGTATTGCCGCCGGGGGTGACCACGGGCGGTTGTTCTGTCTCTGATATGATCACAGGGTCAGCCACGGCGTTGCCGGTCTGTCCGCTGCTTTTTTGTCCGCGTCCTTTCAGCGTAAGCACCGCCACGACGGCAATCAGGAATACCACCGCCAGCGCGGCGGCCGAAATTGCGGACATGGCGCGCAGACTGATCACGGAGCGGGAGCCTCCGGTCCGGGTGTCTGCGTTGACGCGGCGTGCGTTGTTGCGGAGATTGTCCGCGCTTTCTATAAATTGATCATCGATCTGTGTGACGGCATCATAGATATCATGATTTTTCATCGTTCTTCCTCCTTACAAACGACTTTAGGCGGGCGCGCAGGCGGGACAACCGCATTCTGACGTTTCCGCTGCTGATCCCGAACCGGTCCGCAATCATCTCCGTCTCTTCGAAGAAATAATAGCGCAGCACGAAAATATCGCGTTCCCGTTCGGGGAACTGTTTCAGGAAGTCGCTCAAATATCCGGCGAAGCAGGCGCTGCTCATGCCCTCCGGAAGGCATGCACGCAGTTCGTCCAGTGTTCTGCTGCCTGATTCAGTGAGTTCGTCTTCCGTCACTCCGAAGATGCCTGCCATGGCCCGGACGCTCTGGTAGTCCGGGATCCGCCTGCCGTTTTCCCACTTCGAAATGAGTTCGGGGGAGACAAACAACTGCTCCGCGAGCTGTTTCTGAGTCAGACCGCATTGACTTCTGTATTTGCTTATAGATTCGCCAATCGTCATTGCCGGCCTCCTTACGCCCGTGATTATATCACGCGGCGCAGCCGTTGTAACTTGACAAAACGAAACACGCTCCGGCCCTGATAAAGCGCAGCCGGAGCGATGATAAAATCAATTATGATGCTTTTTCTTGATAATAATGATCGCCGCTGCGGCCCCGCACAATGCCAGTGCTGCCCCGCCGATGAGCCACGGCAGTATGCGGGCGAACTTCGTGTTGCCGCTGTTGTCGCAGTCTGTTGTTTCGCCGGGGTCAACACTCAGATATTCTTTCCGTACATATTCGTGCGGAAGTTCGTTTGTGTCGAGCCAGTTGTATTTCGGCAGATCGCCGCCGGACTGCTTCGCGGACTCCATTGTCCACTTGCGCTGCGAAAACACCGTGCGGCCGTCCCGTGTGTAGAACGCCTGCACCAGCAGTTCTTTGCCTTCTGCGCAGTAGTTTTTGTACGCGGGGACGGACAGTTCAAACAGCTCGGTGGCAGTGCCGGGATCGTCCGGGGAGAAGGCCGCAACGCTCATTGTCCGCCGCTCCGCCCACAGCACCGTGCCGTCAGCACCGCGGATCACCAGAGTGACGGGGAGGTCGTTGACCGCATCGCCGGTGTCGTTGACCAGCGTGACCGGAACGGAAATAACATCGCCGGGCGTGCGCGCTTCGGTGTATGTGTCGACAACGATGCCCAGCGGCGCGTTGGTATTCTCCATCAGATATTTGAAATACGGATGCAGCGAAAGCGTTCCCGCACCGGAAACGTCCGGCTCAAGCACGTCGGAGGTGACGCCCAGCGCCGCGGAGTTGGACGAGCCCAGGCCGCAGAAAAACAGCAGCCCGGTGTACGCCCGGCCGGCGCGGAACGCCTCTAACTGCGCGGACATCAGGTCGCAATAATACGTGATACGCTCTGCGTCGGAGAGTTCCGGCTGCGCCTGGGCCCAGATGGCCGCGGTGCCGCTCATCGGCTTGCCTTCGCGGTTGATCCAGTACTCGCCGTGCTCGTTCAGAACAAACGCGTGTCCGGTATATTTATCCGCTTTCCAGCCTATATCCGCCGTGGTGACGATCGGACGGTCATTCGTCATGTTTTCAATGCCGGAAATGCCGCCGGTGCCGAGGATGTACGGGTGGCATTCGATGGGATCGCTGTCATCTACCGGCGGACGCCAGCCGTTGTCCCAGGGGCGGTGCTGGAGGTCGTACTCGCGGCCCAGCTTGATGATGCGGTCGGGGA